>JACDBJ010000512.1 GCA_013695005.1 Pseudonocardiales bacterium | reverse complement strand
GCTGTGACGGGGAGAACGCCCGTTCACTGCTGCCGTGGTAGGCGGCGATGTGCTGGATCTGTTGGGTCAACTCTTCGTCCGAGTCGACGATCCGCTGGCGGGCTTGCTCGATCCGACCGTCGCGCATCCGCAGCATCGGCAACCGCGCACCGGCAAGGTAGATGTCTTGGACGTTCGGGATGTCGAGCAGCTCCTGCCAGGGACCCAGGCCCCAGATTGCGTTCTCCACAGCCTGGATAAGGGCCGTCTCGGCCTGCGGGCTCAGCTGTGGCAAGCCCCCACCGTCGACCATTCGTCGGCGAGACTCCCGGCCGAGCTCCTCCTGGAGCCATGATCGGAGCAGCTGTTGTTGATCATGACGATCGAGTTGATGTCTGTCGGTGTACTGCTCCAGCCGATCGAGGACGGCGGTTCGGATCGAGCCGACCAGTTCGTGGTCGACACCGGCCGGGGCCTGCGTTCGAGCCGTTGGCCCCGCGTCGCCAGCGGACGATGAACGAAGCGAGGGTCGCTGGGCGTGGGTCGTCACGAGCCACCCTCCGATCGTGATCGTCGCATTCCGTTGGCCGGCGTTGTTGGCGCTGGAATCACCGGCCACTCGCCACCTGGAACCAGACCGACGAGGCCCGCCTGGGCGGGAACGTCTGGTGGCGTGCGCGACCGCGAGCCATCAAGCCAGGCTTGGCGCTGCGTTGCGAGGCTCATGAGCTGTGCTGCCAGGTGCGCAGCCGCGCGTTGCAACGGTGATCGCGCGAACCCGCGTCCCGGGTCGGCCCCGTCACTCCATACCGCAGCGGTCGGTGGATCGTGCGGCAACCAGGCAATCACCGGCAGCTCGAGCGCTTCCGCGATCTCCGACTGACCGTATGGCTGACCTGGGTCGACGACCACGGCCACGAGGTGATCGGCAACGCCGCCGGCTCGCGTGAGCTCGGCGCGGATCACTGGAACGCTGCGCTGTGCGGCACGGACTGAGCGCAGACAAGAGCCGACCAGAAGTACGACCAACTCGCTGTGCATCAGCATCGGTAGCGGGGTGGGCGCGGTTCCGTAGCGCCCGCAGTCGGCCAGGACATCGGCCCACGGCACGCTCGTCAGGCCCGCGGCGAGCTTCTCCCACGCCAGCCCGGCAGCCTGGCCCGGAGCGCCGAGGCCTGGAACGAATGGAGGACAGTGCTCGCCCCCCGGTCGTACGAGTTGATCGGCCAGCGCATCGGCCATACCGACCGTGCGCGCTGCGACCATCAACTCCATGAGGTTCGCCGCTGCCGGTATCCGACCGGCTCCGACGCCCGCGAGCATGTCTCCGGACAGGGGATCGGCGTCAACCACGACAGCCGGCCGCGACCACCGCGACGCTACGGCCAAGGTCGTCGTGGTGACCCCTGGGCTGCCCTTTGCCGAGATCAGGCTGATCAGCACCCGGTGCTCACCGCCTGGGCACGACGACGATGACGGCTTGTCCGGCGCCAGCCAGTCTTGCCACCGCCGTCGCCTGCGCTTCATCGACAAGGAGATCCACCACGCGCAACCCGGAGTTGTCGGGCTCGCCAACCCGCAGGACGACGGCTGTCACCGGCCCTCCTGGCGCCGTACCAGCTGAGTTGGCCGCCGTACCCAAGGTTGCGTTCGGAGCTACCACCATCACCGCGTCTCGCGGCGCGAGGGGTGTTGCGGGGAGCTGCCCGCGTTTCACCGCGACACCCACGATCGCCTGGCCAGCACTCGGCAGCCGATCAGCAAGGATCGAGTCAGCTGTCATGACCTGACCGACTCGCAGATCTGTTGCCGCCTGGTGGTTCAGCACGCTGCCGCGTTGAGACCACGGCAGCGCAGACAACCCAGAGTCGGCTGGCAAGGAAACCTGCCGCAGGTCGGTTTCGCTGATCGTCTGTCCGTAGGCCAGTGGCCGACCGACGGCGATCATCGGCTCGCGCGCCCCGGCCTTGGTATAGACCGTGAATCCAATCAGCGCCCCGATGACGGCGAGCACGACACCCACCCACAGCAGCCGAGACGACCGGTGCCGACGGACCCGACCAGCGCTGGCCGCGACGGTCGGCGGCGTGCTTCGGGTCGACTTGGTGATCGTGGTCATCCCCCACCCCCATCTACCAACACTTGGACTTCACCGACGGCCAGCGAGGTCTGCGAAGTCAGCTGCAGCGTCTGCTGCCCCGCCGCGCCACCGCCCTGCCAGGTCACCACCCACACCGCCGTTGCAGTGATCGGCCAGCGACCTGTGCCGCCAGTCCGCTCAGGAAGCGACCGGAGCTGGTAGGTGTAGCCACAGTCGGGAGACGGGCCAGGTTGGCCCTGCCACGGCGTACCCGGCCCGACACAGCTGACGAGCGCCCCCGGCGGTCCCATCGACCACTCCACCTGCTGGAGTTGCGCGGTCGCCGTGACCGTGACGGCGCCCGCCGTCGCCGTGGCGGTCAGCGGACCAGCGAGCAGGACCGGGTCCGACCAGATCCACACCGGAACACCTACGAAACCGCGGCCCTGTGCTGCGGACAGCCGGATCACCGGCGATGGCAAGGTCAGTTTCTGAACAGCCTGCTGCGCCACCTGAGCAGGCGCCGGAGCCGGAGCCGCCGGAGCTTGCGGTTGCGGCGGCGCAGGCGCGAACGGTCCGCGCGGCCCTGGAAGCAGCTGCGGCAGATTCGTCGGTAGCTCGAACGGCGGCGGCGAAGCCGGAGCGGCCGGGCGAGGCTTGTGGTTCGGACCACCTGGACGACCCGGATCGACCGCCGTGATCAGGCACTGTCCAGTGCTGTCGACCACCTTGCATGGGGCCGATCCGCCAGCGGCGACTGCGCTGGGCGCCGCGAGGAGGGTGCCTGCTCCCACCGCGACCATCAGCGCAGCCGCCTGCCTCAACACGGTTGGTCCAGGAGCGGCTTCGTGGCCTCGACGAGCCAGCGCTCCTGGTTGGGTGCGCGAATGACCTCTGCCCGATACCGGAAACGAGGTGGCTGGTTGGTGGTGTCGCCAAGATCGGCGCCCGTCCTGTCCGCGACGAGGCGCACGTTCCGCACATCGAGGCAATCGATGATCACCACACGAGCAGGCTGACCCGGCAGCACACTGTCCACTTGTGGTGACCGAGCCGGTTGGCCCACCTTGTGCGCCGGAAACGTTGCGTAGTTCTTGACGTCGGTGAGCACGGCGTCCAGCGCCGGCCCGCTGGCGTACTTGCTGAGTTCCGGGCGCCAGTCCCTCGCCCCGGGCTGAGCGAACGCCTGGTTCGTCGTCTGCCAGAACCCGTCGTAGGCAGCCAACGCGCCCGCTCGGTCCTCAACCGCGGGACTGGTCGGGCCAACTGTCGGATCGGGTTGTTGGCCGTCACCGCAACTGACGCCGAAACCGACCGCGGCGATGACAAGGAGAACGACGCTGAATGAGCGGCGACCAGACGTTCGCGCGTCTTGGAACAGGCGGAAACGACTCGGGACTAGACGCATAGCGGCACCTCCGACGACGCGGCATGGAACGCGGGCATCAGAGTGTCGTGCTCGTCGCCACCTCGGCTGGCGGCGCATCCACACCTGCCGCCATCCCGCTGACGGATGACGTGCGCAGCACCGCTCAGGACCGCAGTTGATCTGCCCGTTCGTGACACCGATCAACCTCCCAACCGGGTTCACGCGCCGTCGACCCCGCTGCGCGCGTGAGAGGTCTCCCACCGTGCCGCGAGGGGTGGCGCATCGTGCTCCCAACGCGCTGCTCAATGAGGAAGATCGATACCTGACCTGCGCGTTCAGCGCCGGGAGTTGGAACGAGTTCACCCAAACAGAGCAGCCGTCAGCCGCGAGTCGCAGGCATGCGCGTGCGGGAGCTAGATCGATTTAGGAGCACGGTCCGCCGATTTCGGGAACGTCGTCCGCCATCCACGTGAGCAGCCTTTCTCACCGTCCGCAATCACATCGACGGCGAAGCGGGGCACCGACATGGCTCCAACTACCGGTCGCTCTGAGCGACTCCTCCGGGCAGCTCTCGACGCAGTCGAGCGCGGTTGGTACGTCATGCCGATGCACGTCCGGCGAAAGGTGCCGAGTCTGCGAAGCAACTGGGAGAACGTCGCGACCAGGGACCCGGACGCCATCTGGACCTGGTGGCAGACCGCTCCGTTCAATGTTGGCATCGCCACCGGTCGATCTGGCCTGGTCGTGATCGACCTTGACACCGGCCCCGGTGAACCTCCCCCGGACTGGGCCGGCGAAGACGTCTCCGATGGCCGCGATGTCTTGGAGGTGCTCGCCGAGCGCGCCGGCCAGCCAGTCCCGTTGGATACCTTCACCGTGGCAACGGCGAGGGGAGGCCGCCATCTGTACTTCGCGGCGCCGCAGGACGAGAAGCTCTACAACACGACAGGAAAGCTCGGCTGGCGCATCGACACGCGCGCACACGGTGGTTGCGTCGTCGGTCCGGGCTCCGTCGTGTATGGCCGCCGATACCGGATCACCCGCGACCGACCGCCTGCACAGCTTCCAACCTGGCTGCTGGAGAAGCTTCGTCCTCAGATTCCCGCGGTCCGACCGGCGACCCATGCGCTCGAAGGCCTACGGGCGGATGCCTACGTGAGGAGCGCCGTGCGTGGCGAGTGCGAGCGTGTCGTTCGCGCGGCTGAGGGCACGCGGAACAACACGCTGTTCGCCGCAGCCGCGCGACTCGGCGGCCTCGTGGCCGGCGGCGCGCTCCCGGAGGCTCAGGCTCGCCACGCGTTGCAGGAAGCGTCGCAACGCCACGTCGGCGTTGGCGGCTTCACCGTCGAGGAGGCCATGAAGGCAATCGAGTCCGGGCTGCGTCGGGGCGCGAAGACGCCGCGACTCCCAGCCGCACGCACCGGATCGGCATCAACGACCAGCTCGCGGGGGTTGGCACCATCCGTTCGGAACGTGCAAGCAGGCCTTCATAGGTCGACCTGAGGCGAATCTCGGCCTGAGCGGATTTCGGGCGTGGCGTGATCCGCAGGGGATCCACGAGCCGGAAGCCGGAGTCGATGATCAACCCGCTGTCATCCGTGACGACAGGGTGGGGAGTTGGCCACGCGTGAGCAGGTGGCTCAAGATGAGTGCGACGCTACTTTCGAGTGTGGACTCCTCCCCGATCACGCATTCGCCATCCACTTCGAGTAGGTCGCGAGGTGCGTACCAGCCACGCATGTCCTGCTCGGTGAACTCGGTTGCCTGCGGGCGAGCCGCGTGGCGGCGGAGAGACTCCTCCAGTGACACGTCGAGGTAGTAGACGAACGTCTGGCCCTGGTGTGCGCTGCACAGATCGGCAAGGCAGGCGCCATACCGTGCACGGGCGAGGATGCCCTCGCAGATGACGTGGTAACCGTGGTCAAGAGCGATGCGGATGTTCTGCGCGATGAGGAGCGGCGCGACGCCACCGGCGATGTCGCGTTCCCGGAGCAAGCCGCGGCGCAGATAGTCCTGCTCGACCAGAGCGCATCCGCGTCCGTATCGGTCTCGGACAGTGCGGGCGACCGTGCTCTTGCCGGCGCCCGAGTTCCCGCGCAGGATGATCAGTCGCGTGGCGGCGGAACCGACAGGGGACAGGTCGGGCATCTGACAATCGTGTCACCAGCATGCGGGCCACCGTTCCGACTCCGCCGACGACACGCGATCTGGCTGTGGTTCGCTGTGCAACTCTCACATGCTGTGGTCATCCTGGCTGAGTGGCCGTGCCAACTGCGCCTACCTGGAACCATCTGTCCGGAACGTGCAGCCAGGCCCTCACCGTCAGCTAGCAATGACCCATCCGCGCGCACGCGACAGGCCGCCCCGACCGCGATCTCCAAGTAGTCCTGTGATCACCAGGCGATCGTCAGATCGGTGTGCGGCCGTTCGATGTGCGCCGGGGACGCGGCCTGGTCGTGAGGTGTCTCCGCGGGATGGGCGGTGATGGTGGGCTGGGTGGGCCGTTCGCGGTGCCAGCGGTGCAGCAGGTCGTCGGCTTGGGCGGTGAGTTTGTGGCTGTCGGGGCCGTGGGTGACGATGCCCAGCTCGTTGGTGTCCCCGCTGCGTGGTCTGACGACGATGTAGGCGATGGTGTCGTGGTTGTAGAGACTCGCGCCGGCCCAGCGCAGTGCCGGGTCGATCAGGCCGTTCGATCGTGCGACGGTCCCGACGGCGAGCCGGCCGAAGCTGGTGGCGCTGTCGCTGGTGGCTAGCCACAGGTCGAGGTGTTCGGCGGGTTCGTCGTCGTGGACGTGGATGCCGGTCCAGTGTGCGTGGGCGGGGTGGGTGAGCGCGTGGGCGAGCGCGGTGTCGTCGGGCAGGTCTGCAGGGTCGAGTTTCAGGATGACGTCCTCGGCTAGGCGGACGTGGTGCTCGGCCTGTTCGGCGGTGCCGCGCATGGGCACGAACCCGCACACGTAGGCCGTCGTGCTGACCATGCGGCCGAGCTGGTCCAAGTCGAAGGGCAGGACTCTGGTGAGGCCGCTGCCGTGCAGGCGCAGCGGCACGACCAGCCGGCCGCCTGCGGCGAGTTGCTGCCACCACGCGGCGGAGATGTCCCAGGCTCCGGCGGTGACGGTGATCCGGTCGTAGGGTGCCCTTGCGGGGTGGCCTAGTGCGCCGTCGCCGCAGATCACCTGCACGTGGGGGTATCCGGCCGTGGCGAGACCGGTACGGGCGCCGGTGGCGAGGTCGTCATCCAGCTCGATCGTGACGACGCGGCCGGTGGGTCCGGTCAGCTCGGCGAGCAGTGCGGCGTTGATCCCGGTGGCCGCACCGATCTCCAAGACGCGGTGACCGGGATGCACGTCGAGCAGTTCCAACATCTCGGCGACGAGGTTGGGGCTGGACGCGGAGGACACGGCGGTGCCATCGTCGGCGCGTTTGGTCACGACCTGCCGGGGTGCGTAGGCAGTGTGCAGGTCGACACCGGGCAGGAACACGTGCCGCGGCACCGTGCGGAAGGCGTCCTCGACCTGCGGGGTGCGGAACGTCTTGCGGTCACGGATGTAGTCGGCCAGAGCGGCGCGCAACTGGCCGGGGTCGGCTGCTGTGGTGTCGGTGGTCACCGCGGTGACCCTAGCGGCGGGCTCGCTGTGGGAGCTGCTGTTTGGGAACGCGTCGGGGGTGTGTTCGGTGTGCTGAAAGACGACCTGGCTGGCTGCGGTGGCGAGCAGGCGCTGGTGCTCGGCGGAGATGCCCAGGCGGTTGAGGCTGAACAGCAGGTGGTGGGCCAGGAGAGCCCGCAGGCCGCGGGTGAGGGTTGTGTGGTGGGCCAGCTCGGCGAGGGCGTGGCCGGCGTGTCGGAACGCTTGCGGCCAGGCGGGTGCGGTTCGCATTGGGCTGTCGTCGGTGTCGTCGGCGGCGGTGAGGAGCTGGCGGACGGCCGCCACGGTGGTCGGTGACGGCCGGGATGGTTGCTGGCCGTCGGGGTGGGCGGGGGTGCGATGGGTGGCGATCTGTTCCCAGATGTCGCCTTGCTCGTACCAGTCC
>JACDBJ010000482.1 GCA_013695005.1 Pseudonocardiales bacterium | reverse complement strand
GACACAGGCTCCTCCGGGGGCGCACCGGTGCGGCTCACGATCGGGACGGCGACCACGACTGCCACCGCAGCCAGCGCGGCAGCGACCACAAGCAGCCGCCGAGGCGGCTCGCCAGGCCAACGCGGCGCAGACCCCACAACTAGAAAGTACGTGCCTCAACCAAAGTTCGTTCATGATCGATCCGCGATCTTCAGCCGATCATCAGGTGATCGTCGGAGCCAGGGGTATGACGTCGGCCAGGCCCACCCATCCCGCGAGACCGCAGTCACACCCATACACTCGGACGTCAAACTTGCCTCAAGACGGCGACCCCTGAACGGGGTTCGGCTGTCGATCTCGAATAGTGCTTGACCCAGGAGGATGGATGTCCCGGCTCATTGTCGCGCAGGGGCTCGAGCTCTCGACCAGCGACCGCGCCATGGTCGGCGTCGTCGCGCTGGTGGCGATCGTTGCGCTCGTCGTCGGATACGTGCTGCTCCGCGAGGTGCTCTCCGCTGGGCAGGGCACGTCGAAGATGCAGGAGATCGCGCGCGCCGTCCAGGAGGGTGCGTCGGCCTACCTCAACCGGCAGTTCCGCACCCTGTCGGTGTTCGTGGTTATCGTCTTCCTGCTGCTGTTCGCCCTCCCTGCGGAGAGCGTCGCCGAACGAGTAGGGCGCTCGCTGTTCTTCATCGTCGGGGCGGTGTTCTCCGCGACGATCGGCTATCTCGGCATGTGGCTCTCGACCCGGGCGAACGTCCGGGTCGCTGCTGCGGCCAACGAGCAGGGCGGCCGGGAGAAGGCGATGCGGATCGCCTTCCGGACCGGTGGCGTCGTGGGCATGTTCACCGTCGGGCTCGGCCTGTTCGGCGCGGCGCTCGTCGTCTTCGCCTACGCCGGGCTGGCACCGAAGGTGCTGGAGGGGTTCGGCTTCGGAGCGGCGCTGCTGGCGATGTTCATGCGTGTCGGCGGCGGCATCTTCACCAAGGCCGCCGACGTCGGCGCCGACCTGGTCGGCAAGGTCGAGCAGGGCATCCCCGAGGACGACCCCCGCAACGCGGCGACGATCGCGGACAACGTCGGCGACAACGTCGGCGACTGCGCCGGGATGGCGGCCGACCTGTTCGAGTCCTACGCCGTGATGCTGGTCGCCGCGCTGATCCTGGGTACCGCCGCGTTCGGCCAGCAGGGCCTGCTGTTCCCGTTGATCGTCCCGGCGGTCGGCGTGCTCACCGCCGTCGTGGGCGTCTACATCACCCGTGCCCGCGAGGGCGAGGGCGGCCTCAAGGCCATCAACCGGAGCTTCTACATCTCCGCCGTGATCTCCGCCGTCCTGTGCGTGCTCGCCGCCTTCCTCTACCTGCCGGCCACCTTCGGCGGCCTGAACGGCCCGACCGACAACACCGTCGTCGCGGACATGGGCCCCGCCGACCCGCGGATGCTCGCCTCGATCGCCGTGCTCATCGGCATCGCGCTGGCTGGCGTCATCCTGTGGCTGACCGGCTTCTTCACCGGCACCGAGCACAAGCCGGTCAAGACCGTCGGCGAGTCGTCCCGCACCGGCTCGGCGACCGTGATCCTCGCCGGCATCTCGATCGGCTTCGAGTCCGCCGTCTACACCGCGCTGGTGATCGCCGCCGCCGTGTTCGGAGCGTTCGCGCTGGCCACCGGTTCGGTCACGGTGGCGTTGTTCGCGGTCGCACTGGCCGGTACCGGGCTACTCACCACGGTGGGCGTCATCGTCGCGATGGACACCTTCGGCCCGGTGAGCGACAACGCGCAGGGCATCGCCGAGATGTCCGGCGACGTCAAGGGTGACGGGGTCGCGATCCTCACCGAGCTGGACGCTGTCGGCAACACCACCAAGGCCATCACCAAGGGCATCGCGATCGCGACGGCCGTGCTCGCCGCAACGGCGCTCTTCGGCTCCTACCGCGACGCGATCACGCAGGCGCTGGCCAAGGCCGGCGAGGGCGTCCGGACCGGCTCGGAGTTCATCTACGAGGTGTTCAGCCCGAACGTGCTGGTCGGCGTGATCATCGGCGCATCCGTGGTGTTCATGTTCTCCGGCCTGGCCATCAACGCGGTGACCCGCGCCGCCGGGGCGATCGTGTTCGAGGTGCGCCGCCAGTTCCGCGACAACCCCGGGATCATGGAGGGCACCGTCCGCCCGGAGTACGGCCGCGTGGTGGACATCTGCACCCGCGACTCGCTGCGCGAGCTGGCCACGCCCGGCCTGCTGGCGATCCTGGCCCCGGTCGCGGTCGGCTTCGGGCTCGGCGTCGGCCCGCTGGCCGGTTACCTCGCCGGCGCGATCGCCACCGGCACCCTGATGGCGATCTTCCTCGCCAACTCCGGTGGCGCGTGGGACAACGCCAAGAAGCTGGTCGAGGACGGCAACCACGGCGGCAAGGGATCTCCGGCCCACGAGGCCACGATCATCGGCGACACGGTCGGCGACCCGTTCAAGGACACCGCAGGTCCCGCGATCAACCCGCTGATCAAGGTGATGAACCTGGTGTCGGTGCTGATCGCGCCCGCGATCGTCGCGTTCTCGGTCGGGGTGGACGCGTCGACGCCGCTGCGGCTCTCGATCGCCGGAGTGGCTGCAGCGGTGATCGTCGGTGCGGTTGTGGTGGCCAAGCGCCGCTCCACGGTCATCGCCGACACGCCCGCCGAGGAGAAGGTCGGCTAGTCCGGATGACGGAGGGCCCGCGTCCACCTGCCACAATCGTCGCCCGGCCGGTGTCCCTCTGATCGGAGGACCGTCTTGACGCGCACGCTGCCGTTCGGGCTGCTCGGCTGCCTGCTCGCCGCCGGTTCAGCCGTGTCCGCCTGCGGCGCCGAGAGCCCCGGCGACACGTCCGCGGCCACGGCGTGGGCGGACAAGGCGTGCGGTTCGATCGTGCAGCTACAGGACCTGAAGAACCGGCAGCCCACGATCGAGCTGACGGATCTCGCGGCGGCGAAGCGGTCGATCAGCACGTTCTACGGCGAGGCGGTCGCCGCGACGGACCGAGGGCTCGGCGAGTTGGCCGCGGCCGGTCAGCCGCCGCTGGCGAACGGGGCCGATGCTGCGTCGAAGTTCAAGTCGCTGCTCGACCAGGTGCGGGCCGCGGCGGTCGACGCCAAGGACAAGATCGACGCCGCCGATCCACGGGACCCGAAGCGGTTCTCCGCCACCCTGACCGACATCGCCACCGCCCTGGGGATCAACCTGCAGAAGGCGACCAGCGCGATCACCGAGCTGAACTCCAACCGAGAGTTCCGCGTCGCTGCGGCGACCGCCCCGAAGTGCCAGCAACTGCAGGCGCCACCCACCACCGGCGTCTCCCCCAGCCGATGACTTCGACGTCGTGCCGACGTCCCCCGGAGAATGACCATGCCCGCACGCCCGCCGCTCGGCCGTCTCGTCGCGGCGCTCGTGCTGGCCGTCTCCGCGGCGGGGTGCGCTGCGAGCGCAGACACCGATGACCCCGCGATCTGGGCCGACCGGGTGTGCACCGCTCTGGTGCCGCTGGTGCAGGCCAACGACAGCCGCCCCGCGGTCAACGCCGCGGACTTCGCCGCAACCAAGCAGAGCATGAGCGCGGCGCTGACGGCGGCTGCAGACGCGGTGCCCCAGACGCTCAGCGGGCTCGACGCGGCGGGTCCGTCGCCGATCCCCGGTGGCAACGACGTCGTCACCAAGCTCAGGGACCTGGTCAGCGAGCTCCGCCCCACGATGCTCGACACCAAGATCAAGTTGGACGCGGCCGACCCGGCCGACACCGGGGCGTTCATCGCGCGCTGGCCGATGCGCTCAGCGCGCGCCACGCTGGCGACCAAGGTCGAGGAGGCACAGCAGGCCGTGCAGGCCAACCCGGAGGTCAAGGCGGCGGCACTGAAGGGTGCCAGCTGCCCGCAGGTCGGGCTCGGCGCTGAAGCCGTGGTGCCGCCGAGCTCGCTCGCCCCACCTCCCACGAGCCGCTGACGAGCCGATAACGTCCGGCCGGTGTTTCGCCGCAGCCTCGTGCGCCTGCTTGCCGCCGTCCTCGTGATCGCTGCCACCGTCGGGTGCACATCCACGGTTGCCGGCACTCCGACCACGGGCAGCGCCAGCGCTCAGGACCCGGTGGCCTGGATCGACACCGTGTGCGGCGGGCTGGTGCCCTTCGGGGACGCGGTGACCGCAGTGCCCAACCTCGACCGTGGCAACCTGGCCGCAGCTCGGCGCGACACCAGCGCCTACCTGTCCAAGATCCTCGCGTCGCTGGACAGTGGGCTGTCGGCGCTGGACGCGGCGGGTCCGTCGCCGATCGACGGCGGCGAGGCGCTGGTCACCAAGGTGCAGACAACGATAACCAAGCTGAGGTCCGACCTCGCCGCCCAGAAGACCCGGCTCGACGCGGTCGACCCCAACGACCCGGTCGCGCTGGGGACACTGTTCATCGAGATCGGTACGACGCTCCAGAAGTTCAGCCAGGATGATCCCACGACGGCGTTGCGCACCAACGCGAAGCTGCGAGACGCAGCGAGCCAGTCGTCCAACTGTCGCAAGCTGAACGGCCTGACCGTCGACTCGACCGGCGCGCCGCTGCCGATCCCCACCACCACCCGCTGACCCGGCGCGTCGGCACCTTGGGCTCGAACGCACGTTCTACGGTGGCCGGCGTGCCTCAGCTGTCGCTGTTCTCCGCGCAGGCCCGCGCCGAACGGGTCGCGGACCTTGCCGGGCTGCTCTGCGGCCCGGCCCAGGTCGTGCGGTTCGGTGCCAGCGCAACCGCGCGGCTGAGCATCGTGCTGCCTCAGCCGCAGCGAGCCGATGCGCTGACCGCCGCCTGCGACACCTACGGCATCGAGACCGAGCTGCTGGCCACAGCCACCGGAGCGACCGTGCTGCGCACTGCGTTCCGCCATGACCTGGTTCCGCTCGCCGAGAGCTGGACGCGCGGCGCGATCAAGGCGCTGCCCGCGTCGTTCGAAGTGGACGGCGCCATGCTGCGGTTCTGGGCGCTGGCGGCCGGGCGGCGCGAGCACACGGGTTACGCGCTGGCGCTCGACCCGCATGCGTCCCACACCCACGCCCCGCTGGCCGCGGCGC
>JACDBJ010000509.1 GCA_013695005.1 Pseudonocardiales bacterium | reverse complement strand
TTGCGGATGAGGTCGACGAGCTGGCGCTTCTCAGCCGGGTTGGTGCCGGCCGCGGGCTCGTCGAGCAGGAGCAGCTGGGGACGCGTCCCCATCGCCCGCGCGATCTCCAGGCGGCGCTGGTCGCCGTAGGGCAGGTTGCGGGCCAGCTCGTCGGAGAACTGCGTGAGCCCGACGAACGCGAGCAGCTCGTCGGTCCGGTTGGCGGCCTCGGCCTCGCTGCGCCGGAACCCGGGGCCGTGCAGCAGCGACGACAGCGGGCTCTGCTTCATCCGGACATGCCGCCCGACCAGCACGTTCTCCTGTGCGGTCATGCTCGGGAAGAGCCGGATGTTCTGGAACGTCCTGGCGATGCCCTTCTGGGTCACTCCGGCCGGGTCGGCGGGGAGCACGTCGCCGCGCAGCCGGATCACGCCGGACGTCGGCTGGTACAGCCCGGTCAGGCAGTTGAACATCGTCGTCTTGCCTGCGCCGTTGGGCCCGATGAGCCCGATGACCTCGCCCTCATTGAGCGTCATGGACACGTCGTCGAGCGCGGTGAGCCCGCCGAAGACCATCGAGACGCCCTTCGCTTCGAGCAACCCCGGAGCCGGGGTAGTCGATGCGGTCATGTGGGCACCTTCTCGGGCGGTGGCGTGGCGGCGAGGCTCGGCGGCTCGTCCTCGGGGGCGAGCTCGGCCCGGCGGTGCCGGTCGGGCACCAACCCTTGCGGACGGAACCGCATGATCACAATCAGGGCCAAGCCGAAGATCAACAAGCGGTAGTCGGCGAACTCGCGGAGCTTCTCGGGCAACACGAACAGCAGCGACGCCCCGAGCAGCGCCCCAGGGATCGTGCCCATACCACCGAGGATGACCGCGGCCAGCAGGGTGATCGACTCCAGGAATCGGAAGCTCTCGTAGGACACCGTCGCGGTCTTGTGGGCGAAGAACGCGCCCGCGATGCCGGCGAGAATCGCGCCGATCATGAAGGCGAGGATCTTGGCGGAGCCGGTGCGGATGCCCATCGCGCGGGCGGCGTCCTCGTCCTCGCGGATCGCGATCCAGGCCCGACCGAGCCGCGAGCTCTTGAGATTGGCGAAGACCAGCATGACACCGGCCACGAGCAGCACAATCAAGATGTAGTAGAGCACCCCGCCCGGCAGCTTGATGCCACCGATCTCCACTGCGCTGCTGAAGTTCGTGCCGAACGCTTCCACTGCGGGGATGTTCGGGATCGCGTTGGGGCCACCGGTGAGGCCGGCGATGTTGTTCTGGGAGCTGCGCACGAAGATCTCGCCGAAGGCGAGCGTCACGATCGCCAGATAGTCACCGCGCACCCGCAGCGTCGGTGAGCCGACGATCGCGCCGAAGACGCCGGCCACGACGGCGCAGATCACCACGACCACCGGGAACGGCAGGTCGATGCCGAACTTCGCCGCGGCGGCGCCGGAGAGGTTGGCCGCCACGAACGACCCGATGCCCAGGAACGCCACGTAGCCCAGGTCCAGCAGGCCGGCCAGCCCGACGACGATGTTCAGCCCGATCGCGGTGGCGGCGTAGATGCCGATGTTGGATGCCACCGTCATCCAGTACTCGGTGCCGGCGCTGGTCAGCGGCAGCGCGAGCGCCACGAAGAGCAGGACCAGCACGCTGAACACACGGTGCCGCTCGGACATCGCGGTGATCCAGCCGAGCAGGCCGGCGCCGTGCAGCACACCGAGCAGCCCGCCGGCCGCACCGAGGAACGACAGGAAGATCGCACCGGAGAACGGGCTGGTCACCCCGATGCCGCCGGCCGTGAGCAGCGAGGCGACCAGGAACAGAAGGCCGGCGAAGATGACGAGCAGGAGGAGCCACTCCGCCCACCACGGGAGCCGCCAGTCCCACACCGGCACCGGTTCCCCACTGGCGGCGTGCGCGGCGAGCACGATCGCGATGCCACCGAGCAGCGTGACCGGAGCGCCGATGGCCAGCCCGCCCAGCCCGCCCTCGGAGAAGAGATAGGCGATGTTCACGCCCGCGATGGCGATCGTCGACCAGCCCAGTGCGCTCAGCATGCGGTTGCGCCCGGGCAGGGTCCAGATGGCCAGCGCGAGAGTGGCGATGGCGATCAGGAACAGGTGCCACCGGAACCCGGTCAGAGCGAACGGCGCTGTGAAGAACTGCAGCGTGGACTTGTCCGGGTAAGGGCCGCGCTCGAAGACTCGGGTCGCCCACGGCAGCAGCGTGCCGAGGAGCACGAGCAGGCCGCCGGCGAAGCGCAGCTCCCTGACCCGCGGGGCCAGCGCGCGCACCGCCTGCCCGAGCCGCATCCGTACGGAGGTCATGCGCGCACCCGCTCTGTCTCGCCGAAGATACCCTGCGGCCGGAACACCAGCACGACGATCAACAGCACGAAGATCCAGACGTAGTCGTACTGGGTGCCGCCCCACAGGCACTGCCCACCGAGCGTCTTGACCAGCCCGATGGCCAACCCACCGATGAGCGCCCCCTTGATGCTGCCGATCCCGCCGAGCACGGCCGCGGTGAAGGCGAAGATGCCGTTCTGGAAGCCGATGTCGATGTTGATGTTCGAGAGGTAGCCGCCGTAGAGCACGCCGCCGACGCCCGCCAACGCGCCACCGAGTACGAACGTCAGCACGATCACCCGGTTCGGGTTGATGCCCATCAGGCGGGCGACGTCAGGGTCCGAGGACGTAGCTCGCATCGCGCGGCCCATTCGGGACCGGTCGACGTAGATCTGCAGCGCGATGCCAAGGCCTAACGCGACAACGATCAACAGCACGGCGCTCCACGGCACGGTGATCGCGCCACCCCCCACCGGGATCGAGGCACCGCCGTCGACGAAGATCGAGGGGAACGGCAGGGCCGACGTCGCGTTGGGGTAGAAGACGCGGATCGCCTCCTGCAGGAAGACCGACACCCCCAGCGCGGTGATCAGCGGCGCCAGCCGGGGTGCGTTGCGCAGTGGCCGGTATGCGAAGCGTTCCATGAGCACCGCGACGATCACCGCGATGAGCGCCCCGCCGATCAGGACCAGTGGAAGCGCGAAGTACCAGCGTTGCTGGACGAATGTCGGGAGCAGGTAGGTGAAGGTGGCGAGTCCGCCGTATGCGCCGACCATGAAGATCTCGCCATGGGCGAAGTTGATCAGCTGGATGATCCCGTAGACCATCGTGTAGCCGAGTGCGATGAGGCCGATCAGCGAGCCGAGCACGATGCCGTTTGCGACCTGCTGGAGCAGTACCTCCAGCGGCGGAGGGTCGACGAGGCAGGGCGGCAAGACAGACCTCCACGTGAACGGCGGGAGCGGGTTGTTCACCCGCCCCCGCCGCACTTCGTGCGCTACACCCCGGTCCGGGGCGTGGCGCAGTCAGCTCTTCTCGAACGTACCTGTCTCGACTGCTGCGAACTTGCCACCCTCGACCTTGTAGACCGTGAGCAGCTTGTTGGTCGTGTCGCCGTACTGGTCGAACTTGACCGGACCGGTCGAACCCTGGAAGTCGGTCTTCCCGGTGTTCTCGATCAGCTTGTCGCGCTGGGCGTCGCTCCAGCCACCGCTGGCGACCGTCGCGGCAAGCGCCTTGATGATCGCGTTCGCGGCGTCGTAGGTCAGCGCGCCGTATGCGCTGTACGGCTCCGGGTACTTGGCGGCGTTGTAGGCGTCCAGGAACGCCTTGGCGCTGTCAAGCTTCGT
>JACDBJ010000506.1 GCA_013695005.1 Pseudonocardiales bacterium | reverse complement strand
GTCAAGGGCTGGGCGAATCTCGCGCTCGACGAGGTCCGCGCGCACCGCCGCGGCGGTCAACGCCCTGGCCCTGGTGCCGACGACGTGGCCGTTGCGCAGCCCGGCCGCCAGCCAACCCTCAGACGGCTCGCCTGCCGCCGACGCCACGACGTCGTGGCCCTGCGAGCGCAGCCACGCGACGAGGCGGTTCGCCTGCTCCGCGGTCTCGGTGGACGTCGCACCCTCCACCGCGAGCAGCACGCCCGACCTGCCCCGTCGATCGCCGCGCCGCAACACCGCCAGCAGGTCCGGCAGCAGCGGCTCGGAGCGCCGGTCGTCCATCTGCCGGTAGGCCACCACGCCGACGAGCCCGGCGATCAGCCCACCGGCGAGCAGCACGGTCCTGGTGCCGTCGACGACGAACGCGAAGTCACCGAACCGCAGCGTCCGGGGCTGCACCAGCCCGATCACGAACGGCACGACGGCCATCGACGCGAGCAGGTCGATCCGCACCAAGGACTGTACGAAGGCCACGACCCGGCCGCGTATCTCGTCGGCAACCTGGGCGCCGATGATCGTCAGACCGGTCAGGAACGCCATCCCGGCGAACGCACCGACCAGCCCCACCGTGACGATCGCGACGAACAGGTGCGGCGCGATGGCCACCAGGACGAGCGCGATCCCGGCCGCCACGATGGCGCTGCCGAACAGCCGGTTGTGCGGCAGCCGGCGCGCCAGCCGAGGCGTGACGCCCATGCCGATGGCCATCCCGATGAACACGGCGACAAACAGCACGCCGTACGCCGCGTCACCGCCGCCGAGGCTTGTCGCGTAGAGCTTGGTGGAGGCGATCACAGCGCCGCCTGCGGCGAACGCGCCGAGGATGCCGATCACCAGGCCGCGGACCAGCGGCGTGCTACTCACGAACTTCGCGCCCTCGCGCAGCAGGGCGAGCAGCCCCACCGTCTCGTGGGGCCGCGTTCCAGCGCGTCCGGAGATCTCGGGAATGCGGAACCAGACCGTCAGCGCGGTGAGCAGGTACGCGACCCCGTTGATGATCAGCGCGATGTTCACCGCGGCCTGTGGCGACACGGCCTCGATCAGAGCGCCGGCGCCGGTGAGGATGCTGAACAGCCCGGCCGCGGTGATCACAGCGACGCCGTAGGTCATCACCAGCGCGAGCTGGTTGGCCGTCTCCACCTGGTCGGGCCGGCGCAGCAGGTTCGGCACGGACGCGTCCTTGGCCGGGATCCAGAACAGCGCGCAGATCTCGATCAGGAACGTGGCCGCGAACAGCCACCACAGCGAGCCGACCAGCGGGATCGAGATGAACAGCCCGAAGCGCAGGATGTCGCAGATCACCATGACCTTGCGGCGGTCGAACTTGTCGGCCAACGCCCCGGCGAGCGGGCCGAGCAGCAACGCCGGCAGCAGCTTGGTGGCGACCACGCCACCTAGCGCGAAGCTCTGCGCCTGGTAGCCGGTTGTCAGCTGGGTGGCCAGCGCGGACAGCGCCAGCAGCGACAGCCAGTCACCGGTCGCGGAGACTGCGGTGACGAGCCAGAGGCGGCGGAACGGCGGGATGGCAAGCACGCTGCGCACCCGATGGGCGGTCGGCGGGGAGAACTGCGGCACGCTGCCGGACGTGTGCTCGGAGCTGATCGCGCTTCACCTCCCCGGGCGCCGCCGTGGTCGAGCCGCCGGCGGTGGTCACCGTTCGGAGCCAGGGTAGCGGCGCAGGTACCTGCAAGTCCGTCTGACCAGGTCCGGCGCGCTGCGGCGGGGCGCCGGTTCTCAGCGGGCTGTCAGCAAGCTGATGATCATTTGGAGCAGGATCACCCCGAAGATCACCGCGAAGACCCACTTGAAGGCGAGCTGACCGACCCTGGTTCTCGACCGTCGGGTCAGGCCCAGCAGGCTCGGTTCGACGTCGCGCACCGGCGGTCTGGCCGGTCGGGTGGGTGGCTGCGCGGGCATCGGGTACCGGGCCGGCCGGGCCGGTGCTGGTTCCGGCATCGCCGCCGCGGGCGTTGCGGCTGCGGGTGCGGAGTAGGACGGCGGGACGTCGGCAGCGGAGACCGCTGGCC
>JACDBJ010000501.1 GCA_013695005.1 Pseudonocardiales bacterium | reverse complement strand
CGACTGGTGCGCGGCGTCGTTGCAGACCGAGAGCAGCCCGAAAGCAGCCATCAGACATACGAGCACCACGACCGACAAGGTCTGCGTGGCGGCGAACAGCGGAACGGCGCAGAGCACGACGGCCCGGGCCAGGTCGGTGCTGACGAGCAGCGGCTTGCGCCGTACCCGGTCGGCCAGGACGCCGACGAGCAGACCCACGACGAGGTAGGGCGCCCACCGCGCCGCGTTGACCCAGCCGACGTCGGCGGCCGAGCCGTCCAGGTCGACGACCACGAGGACCCCGATGGCCAGGGTGGTGATGTAAGTGCCGAACGCCGAGATCGTCGAAGCCGCCCAGAACAGGCGGAATCCGGGATGGCCTCGGAGACGCAGCGGCTCGCCCAAAGTGATTGGAGTGTAAGGGCCGATTCTCGCCAGACTCGGGCGGGCCTGCCTCATACCGTCGTAGGCATGGCCGCACCACAGTTTCGGATTGTCGGCCTTGACGCCGCGCAGCTCGACGAGTTCTGGCGCACCCGACGGGACCATCAGGGCAGTACCGCCCAGCCCTTCGTTGACGAGAATGGCGGCTGGCCGTTGCGCTGTTGCCTGCGTGACTCCCGGCCCGGAGACGAGCTCGTGACGGTGGCCTGGTCCCCCTTTCCCTGGCGTGGGCCGTACGCCGAAAGCGGCCCGGTGGTGCTGCACGCGCAGCCCTGTGCGACTCCGGACCGAGACGACCAGGTACCTACGCAGTTTCACGGCCGCCGACAGATCCTTCGCCCGTACGGCGCCGACCGGCGGATCGCCTATGACCACTGCCGATTCGTCGAACCTGATGATGACTTGAGCGCGACGATCGCCGAGCTCCTCGACGTGGAGGACATCGTGTTCATCCACGCACGCAATGTGCTCTCCGGCTGCTATAGCTTCACGGTGCAGCGAATTGAGCTGGCGACGGCCAGCGCCTAGGCGTGCGCGGCCGATCGGTCAGCTTCCGCACCGAGCCGGATGCTGTGGTCCGCGCCGGTCAGGACTTCCACAGTGGTGATGGGAACCTCGGCAACACCCGCTTGCCGCTGAGCCAGTGAGTGAGGCGCGCCGCCTCGTCCTCGAGCGCGTCCAAGCCTGGTGAGCCGATGTCCTCGAGCGGCTGCAGGACGACCTCGCCGGAGTCGGTCTGGCGCCAGCCGCCCACGATCCGACCGTCCCACCAGAGCGTTGCCCCAGCGTTGCCAGTGGAGTCGAACAACTGCGCTTTGTACGGCCCGAGATACCAGTCGCGTTCGTACCAGCCCATCGTGGTGGGGTCGAGCGGCGGCAGCAGCCCGGCCCACGGTTGCACAGGCTCGGTCGGCTCCAGGTCGTCGGGCAGCAGGTATCCCGTCTGGCCGTCGAGGTCGACCTCGACCGCGTGGACGTCGGACAGGGCTCTGCGTACGCTCGCGAGCGTGGAGCCGAGCCACCACTTGAGGTCGGCTTCCGTGCCGGGGCCGAAGACCCGCAGCCAATGCTCGACGAGTCCCGCGATGCCCTCGGCTTCCGGCGGTACTGCGATCTCCGTCCCCAGCCAGGACTTCGTCGACGCCCAGCGCGGCCGCGAGGTGGCCCATCCTCCGTCGTTAGACGCCCGCAGGATGCGACCCGCCGCCGACAGCGTGGTCAGCACTCGCGGGCCCACTGGAGCGGGACCGCCCCAGGACCGCCCCTCACCGTAGGAGATCGACCCCTGCAGCGCTGGGATCGCGTCGCGCAGTTGCGACGACGTGGCCTCGCGCCCGTCGGACAACATCGCCAGCACCTGCTCGGAGGCCACGGACAGCCAGCGGGCGCCGTCGGCGTGCAGCCCGGCCGCCTCCACGTTGCGGATGAGCCGCCGCCGCTCGATGTCTGCGACCCGGTTACTGGCCCCAGCCTGAGCAAACGGCAACGTCGCACACGGGAAGACGAACAAGGTACGGCGCATCGCCAGGTGCTTGACCAGCGACCGGTCGACGTACAACGCGCGTTCCAGATCGGTCACGCTCATGTCCTCGACACGTGCGCGAGCCGACAGGTAGCTGGTCACCGGATCGGTTCCGTGCAGGCAGACCATGCTGCTGGCCGCCTCCACGACATCGCCGGCCCGGTGTCCCACGGCCAAACGATGCCGAAGGGCAAGCCTGGCTCGACGCTCGACCGCCTCCACCTTGCGCACGCCCAGATCCTGTCACCGCCAGTCAGCCGCTCCGGCTCGCACGGCTCCCGACAACAGCCGGCGCACGTCAATCATCCGGATAGGTGCGCTCGTTCTGTGCAGGCGGTACGCGTCTACGCGGCCGGCGACCCGGTCACGGTCGGCGTGAGCGGCCTCGTTGATCTCGTAGAGCACCCGGTAGCTACCACGGTGGGCGCCGTAGGTGCCGGCGAAGCCATCGCGCAGCGGCTTGCCGACCCGGTGGGGATCGTCGGCCAGCGGCCCGTAGAAGAAGTCGATGATCGCCGGCACGACCCGCGCGTAGTTGGTCAAGCGTGCGGATGGCAGCCGAGGACAGTCCGACCGACCAGCTCACCAAGTGGAACCGATGCCGTATCGGCGCTGTACCGCCGCCTCGTCGTACAGTTGGCCGGCGTCCGCTTTGGCGCGCGCCCCAGCGATGTCGTCGTGGACGCCCGGCTGAGATTGCCAGAAGAGCGTCTCCTCCATCGACTCCAGGTCGTCCACCGAGATCAGCACCAGTGCCGGGCGACCGTGATTGCGGTGCCACGGAGAGACGTCGAGGCCACCGGCCGATTCCGGACATCGCCCGTTACCGAATCGGAAAACATTGCGCGCTGGTTCCGATGACGACCGTTGCGCTCAGCTGCTCGGAATGGGCCACCCGAGCGCTCAGGCCGTTGATGGCGACGGCTTCGACGGCTTGCGGCGCCTGATGCCCGCTCGTCTCGAAGAGCAGGTGGCCACCCGATGCCAGCCACTGTGATGCGGCGTCGGCAACCCGGCGCAGAACGTCGAGACCGTCCGGCCCACCGTCGAGTGCCACCCGCGCCTCGTGGAAACGTGCCTCAGCGGGAAGTAACTCGATTTCCTCCGTGGGTACGTAGGGCACGTTGGCGACCAAGATGTCGACCCTGCCTTGCAGGGTGGCCGGCAGCGGTTCGTACAGGTCACCCTCGAAAGCCTGGCAGCCGGAAGCGACGAGATTGCGCCGGGCGCACCGCACCGCGGACGGGTCGATGTCGACCGCGTACAACTCGACCCTGTCGAGCATCGCGGCCAGGGCGGCGCCCACCGCGCCAGAGCCGCAGCACAGGTCGACCACTACAGCCGGTGGCCGTGCGAGGGCGACGGCTTGGTGGACGAGAAACTCCGTACGGCGGCGGGGTACGAAGACTCCGGGGTCCACGGCTATCCGCAGGCCACAGAATTCCGCCCAGCCCAGGACGTGCTCGAGGGGCTCGCCGGTGATGCGGCGGTCCACCATGGCAGTGAGCACGGCCGGAGTCCGTGCCGCAGAGATGAGCAGCATCGCCTCGTCCTCGGCGAAGACACAGCCGGCGGCCCGAAGGGCGGTGACGATTCTGTCTGGCGGGCGGCGCGGCGCTTCCACCCGACCAACCGTCGCACACTATTGGGGAGACTCGACGTCCAGTCCCTGCAACCGAGCCGCCTGCCGAAGCCGCTCGTCATAGGTGAGCAGCACCCCCAGGTCTGGACCGATCGACAGAGCCGCGGCGAGGTGGACCGCGTCCAAAGAGCGCAACTCTCGGGGTTCGAGCTCACCCGCGCGGTCGAGTAGTGGCTCGTCGAGGCGGATCAGCAGAATGCTTGCGAATAGGCGACGAGCTTTCCCGACGAGATGCTCGTTGCCAGAGCGACGCAACGCGCGCACTGTCTCGGTGCGTAGCAAGGTCGCCGATGCCCGTTCTGGCCAGCGCCGCAGCCGCGCGCGCAGAGCCTCGGACTCAGGCTCGGTGACGATCAGTTTCACGAAAGCGGAAGTATCGAGATAGACCGCGCTACCGCTCATCGATGCGCAACTCCGCGAGCGCCGCCGACGGCAGCAGTGGACCGCCGGGGGCCGCCGGAAGGCCCAGGTCAGAGGCGACATCCAGCAGGTCGCCGGAGGCTCCGGTGGCCCGTCCGTCGAGCACCAGTTGCTGCATGACGTCCGGCCGCAGAGGAACGATCCGGGCGATTGGGTGCCCGTGGTCAGTGACGTCGATCGTCTCGCCCCGGACAACGCGCTTCAGTACGGCGCTTGCCTGCTGCCGGAGTTCTCTTATACCCACCCGGTTACTCATAAGGGCTACAGGGTAGCACAATCGATTCTCGTAACGTCACGATGCCGTCAGCGACCCGAGTGAGTCAGAGAGACTGTTTACGGCGCTTGCCACGTCGCACCAGTTCACCCCGGTCCAGCCGTCGAGTTCCTGCTGACCTCCCTCGTGGTGGCCGCTCTCCCAGGCATCCCGAGCGAACCCGCAACCCCGACTCAGCGGGGCTAGACGGCGTCGTCGTGCTGGTGGAACCGGCGCGCCGCGGACCGGGTCAGTCC
>JACDBJ010000480.1 GCA_013695005.1 Pseudonocardiales bacterium | reverse complement strand
GGCGTCACGGGTCCGTGCCCGTGGCCGTGGCCGCCGTGGCCCGCTGTGCCGTTGCCGTTGTCCCCGGTGACATCAGCGGGCGGCGGCTCGACCACCGGTTCTGTCGGCCGTTGCTGCGCTGGTGGTGCCGCAAGGGCCGCGCTGGTGTCGGTGACCGAGCGGTCCGGCTGGCGGTGCCGACCGCGGCTGGGAGGCGTCGAGGGATGGGGAGCCATCGGCGTTCATCCTGCCCGTTGCCGGGCCTGCCCATGCACGCGCCCGGAGTCGTTCGACTTACGGGTCGGCTACAGACCGCTGGTGCGGGTCGACGGAGGCGTCCAGCAGCACCCGAGCGAGGGCGCGGCAGTGGAAGGTCAGCTCGGCAGGGGTCTCTACGACGAAGGGGATGTCCAGCACCGCCGTGGTGGCCGCGAACCAGGGCAGGTCGTCGACGCGCGTCAGGTAGCGGCAACGCCCGTCGGCCAGGGGCAAGAGGTGGCCGTTGATGCGCGGGAGCAGGTCCGCCAGCCGGGCCGCGGTGGCCGCGAACACCACTGACACCGCCGTGCCGGACTGATAGAGGTTGCTGTCGAAGTAGGCCGCCGTCGTTCGACGCCGGTGATCCAGCTTGGCGTGGGAGATTGCACGTCAACCGAACATATGTTCGACTACCGGGATGCGATGGCGTGCGCAGCATGTCGGGGAGCAGGCAGTTGGCGATGCACCCGTGCTCCCTGGCCTGAGTGGTCTGCTGCGCAGCGTGCGAACGCCGGAGTTCGATGGTGTCGTCTTCCACGAGGTGGAGGCGCGGTCGGCCCTGAACCGGGTGCCGGGCAGCTCGCAGGTGCCGTTCGAGTGGACCGTCAACCCGTACCGCGGGTGCTCGCACGCGTGCACGTACTGCCTGGCCGGCGAGACGGCGGTGCTCACCGCGGACGGGCGCACCAAGCCGATCGCCGAGCTGCGGGTCGGCGACGGCATCTATGGCACGGTCCGTGAGGGCACCTACCGGCGCTACGCGCTCACCGAGGTGCTGGCCCACTGGTCGACGGTCAAGCCCGCCTACCGGATCACGCTCGCCGACGGCACCGAGCTCGTCGCAAGCGGCGATCACCGCTTCCTCACCGAGCGCGGGTGGAAGCACGTCACCGGGCAGATGGGCGGGCCTGGGCAGCGGCCGTACCTCACCGCCGGCAACTCGCTGCTGGGTACCGGGAGGTTCGCGGCGCAGCCCGAGCACGGGCCCCAGTACCGGCTCGGCTACCTCTGCGGCGTGGTCCGCGACCGTGTCGGCAGGCGCCTCGTGGATCTCGAGGCGGTGCAGCGCAGTCGCCGGTTCCTGGCGCGCTGCGACGTGCCGCTGGGCGAGCTCATCGTCCAGGAGGTTGGTGGTGGGCGAGGGGCGGTGTCCGGTCCCGGTCCCGGTCGTGGGCCGGGCGGGTGGCCCGAGGCGCCGGACGACCAGTGGTGTCGCGGTTTCCTCGCCGGGATCTATGACGCCGAGGGCAGCTACTCACGGGGCATCCTGCGGATCCCGCACCGCGACGGCCGGGTGGTGGAGCAGACGGCCGCAGCGCTGCGCCGGTTCGGATTCGACTTCACTGTGGAGGACGGCGGACGTTCCAACGGGCTGCGCTGCATCCGGCTGCTCGGCGGCCTGCCCGAGCAGCTGCGCTTGTTCCACAGCGTCGACCCGGCGGTCACTCGCAAGCGCTCGATCACCGGTCGAGCGATCAAGACGGCGGTCCCGCTGGACGTGGTGTCGGTCGAGCCGCTCGGCATGCAGCTGCCGATGTACGACATCACCACCGGCACCGGCGACTTCATCGCCGACGGCGTCGTCAGCCACAACTGCTTCGCCCGCAACACGCACACCTACCTGGACCTGGACGCCGGCCAGGACTTCAACAGCCAGATCGTTGTGAAGGTCAACGTGGCGCGAGTGCTGGAGCGCGAGCTGCGCTCACCGCGCTGGGGCCGCGAGCAAGTCGCGATGGGTACCAATACCGACCCGTACCAGCGGGCCGAGGGTCGGTACCGGCTGATGCCCGGCATCGTCGCTGCGCTGGCCCGGTCGGGGACACCGTTCTCGGTGCTCACCAAGGGCACGATGCTGACCCGCGACCTTCCGTTGCTGGTCGCCGCGGCCAAGGACGTCCCGGTCGGCCTGGGGGTCTCGATCGCGCTGACCGACCGGGAGCTGCAGGCGAACCTCGAACCGGGGACGCCGAGCCCGCCGGCGCGGCTGGAGATGGTGCGCCGGATCCGTGAGACCGGGCTGCCGTGCGGGGTGATGGTGGCCCCGGTGCTGCCGCTGCTCACCGACTCGGAGGCGGCGCTGGACGACCTCTTCGGCAAGATCGCCGCGACCGGGGCCACCGGAGCCACGGTGCTCGCGCTGCACTTGCGCAAGGGCACCCGCGAGTGGTTCCTGCAGTGGCTGGCGCGTGAGCTTCCCGAGCTGGTAGAGCCGTACCGCGCGCTGTACCGGCGCGGCGCGTACGTCGACCCCGAGTACCGCCGGGCGCTTGCCGAGCGGACCCGCCCGCTGCTGCGGCGGCACGGCCTTGCGGGTGGCGCCGCCGCTGGCCTTCGCGCCACTCCCGGTATCCCCGCCGGACCGCGCCCCGAGCGCCCCGGCGGCGACCAGCTCACCCTCCTGTGATCACCGTTTCGGTGGATTGCCGCTCGCTGAGCGCGCACCTGGCCACCGAAACGGCGATCATGGGGGCGCGGTTAGGTTGGCGGCATGGATATCGGCGAGGCCCTCGACATCGTCCGCAAGCAGCACCGCGGTGTGCTCGCCACGTCGCGCGCCGACGGCAGCCCGCAGATGTCGCCGGTGCTGGTCGGTGCGGACGCCGAGGGCCATGTCTTAGTGAGCACCCGCGAGGCCGCGTTCAAGACCCGCAACCTGCGCCGCGACCCGCGGGCGTCGGTGCTCGTGCTGCCCGACGGCTTCTTCGGTGGCACGTGGGTGCAGCTCGACGGGCACGCCGAGATCGTCAGCCTGCCCGACGCTATGCCGGGGCTGGAGGAGTACTACCGCGGAATCTCCGGTGAGCACGACGACTGGGACGACTACCGTGCCGCCATGACGCGTGATCGGCGCGTGCTCGTGCGGATCACCGTGGAGCGGGCCGGGCCCGACCGTGAGGGCTGACCCCCGCTAGCCTCGCCAGCACAGCAGCTAGCACCCACATGCAGCGAAGAGTCACCGCAGGAGAGTCCCACCCGTGATGCGCACCCATGCCGCCGGCGCCCTGCGCGCCGAGCACGCCGGCTCCACCGTCACCCTCGCCGGGTGGGTGGCGCGCCGCCGCGACCACGGCGGGGTGATCTTCATCGACCTGCGGGACGCGTCGGGTATCGCGCAGGTGGTCTTCCGCGAGGGTGAGATGGCCGACGCGGCGCACCGGCTGCGCAGCGAGTTCTGCGTGCGCGTCACCGGCGAGGTCACCCCCCGCCCGGCCGGCAACGAGAACCCCGATCTCGCGACCGGCGAGATCGAGGTGACCGCGACGGTGCTGGAGGTGCTCTCGGAGTCCGAGGCGCTGCCGTTCCCGCTCGACGAGCACACCGACGTCGGCGAGGAGACCCGCCTGCGGCACCGCTACCTCGACCTGCGCCGGGCCGGCCCGGCCGCCAACATCCGGCTGCGCAGCGAGGCGAACCGGATCGCCCGCGACGTCCTGCACGAGCGGGAGTTCGTCGAGATCGAGACCCCGACGCTGACCCGCTCCACGCCCGAGGGCGCGCGCGACTTCCTGGTGCCCGCCAGGTTGCGGCCCGGGAGCTGGTACGCGCTGCCGCAGTCGCCGCAGTTGTTCAAGCAGCTGCTGATGGTCGCCGGGATGGAGCGGTACTACCAGCTCGCCCGCTGCTACCGCGACGAGGACTTCCGCGCTGACCGCCAGCCGGAGTTCACCCAGCTCGACATCGAGATGAGCTTCGTCGAGCAGGACGACGTCATCGAGCTCGGCGAGGCCGTCGTCGCCGCCCTGTGGCGCGAGCTGGCCGGCCACGAGGTCAGCCTGCCGATCCCGCGGATGACCTACGCCGAGGCGATGGCCCGCTACGGCAGCGACAAGCCGGACCTGCGCTACACCCTCGAGCTGACCGAGCTCACCGAGTACTTCTCCGACACGCCGTTCCGAGTGTTCCAGGCGCTCTATGTCGGGGCTGTCGTCATGCCCGGCGGCGCGGACCAGCCCCGCAAGCAGCTCGATGCCTGGCAGGAGTGGGCGAAGCAGCGCGGCTCCCGCGGGCTGGCGTACGTGCTCGTCGGAGCCGACGGCGAGCTCTCCGGCCCGGTGGCCAAGAACCTGTCCGACGCCGAGCGGGAGGGGCTCGCCAAGGCCGTCGGCGCAGAGCCAGGGGACTGCATCTTCTTCGCCGCGGGCGCACCCGCCGACGCCCGCACCCTGCTCGGCGCCGCCCGCAACGAGATCGCGCAACGGACCGGCATGGTCGACGAGTCAGCGTGGTCGTTCGTCTGGATCGTGGACGCGCCGATGTTCGAGCCGATCCGGCTCGACGACGGCAGCCAGGCGTGGACCGCGCTGCACCACCCGTTCACCTCGCCGGCGCCTGAGTGGGCGGACCAGTTCGACGAGCAGCCGGGAGAGGCGCTGGCGCTGGCCTACGACATCGTGGCCAACGGCAACGAGATCGGCGGCGGCTCGATCCGTATCCACCGCGGGGAGATGCAGCAGCGGGTCTTCGGCGTGCTCGGCATCGACGAGCGGCAGGCCAGGGAGAAGTTCGGCTTCCTGCTCGACGCGTTCGCCTACGGCCCACCGCCGCACGGCGGGATCGCGTTCGGCTGGGACCGGATCACGATGCTGCTGGCCGGTGCGGACTCGCTGCGTGAGGTGATCGCCTTCCCGAAGACCGGCGGCGGGTTCGACCCGCTCACCGCCGCGCCCGCGCCCATCACCGCCGCCCAGCGCCGCGAGGCGGGTGTCGATGCCGTGCCACCGGTGTCGCCGGACTTGCCGCTTGCAGCGCCGGCGGACGCGAGACCGCCGAACACGCCCGCCGCCCAGGGCTAGCCCAGTGCTGCACCTGCGCGCGATCTCCCCGCCCGAACGCACCGACGCCGTCCAGGCGCTGCTGGTCGCCGAGCCCGGCGCCACCCACATCGTCGTGCTGCCCGGGGCGGCGGTGGAGCCCGCCGGCGACGTCGTCGAGGCGGACCTGGCGCGCGAGGCTGCCGACGACGTCCTCGGCCGGCTGCGCGAGCTCGGGCTGGAGCGGTCCGGCGGGATCACCCTGACCACCCTGGACACCACCCTGTCCGATGCGGCGGAACGGGCCGAGGAGGCCGCGCCCGGCGATCCGGGCGATGCGGTGATCTGGGACGAGCTGGCGGGACGCACCGGCGAGGACTCCCGCCTGACGGTCAGCTACCAGGTGTTCCTGTCCATCGCCTGCCTGCTCGCCGCGATCGGGGCCATCACGGACTCGCCGGTCACCGTAGTCGGCGCGATGGTGCTCGGGCCGGAGTTCGGGCCGCTGGCCGCTCTCTCGGTCGGGCTGGTGCTGCGCCGCCGCGACCTCGTCGGGCACGGCGCATTCGCGACCGTCGTCGGGTTCGCCATCGCGATCGCGGTCACCGCGGTGGGTGCCTTGCTGATGGACGTCACCGGGCTGCTGACCGTCGAGGACGTGCTCAACGTGCAGCA
>JACDBJ010000443.1 GCA_013695005.1 Pseudonocardiales bacterium | reverse complement strand
CGCCGGGGCGGTAGGCGCCGAGGTCACCGCGCTGGGCAACCGGCTGCCGTCCGCCTCCGGTGCGACGGTCGGCGCCCCGCAGCTCAACCGTGACGCCCTCGCCGCGATCACCGCCGCACAGCGGCTGGCCACCGAGATGGGCGACGAGTACGTCTCCACCGAGCACCTGCTGGTAGGGCTGGCCTCGACGTCGGGCCCGGCGGCCGAGCTGCTTCGGGACCACGGGGCGACGCCCGACGCGCTGCGCGAAGCGTTCGCGAAGGTGCGCGGTTCGTCGCGGGTGACCAACCCGGACCCCGAGGGCACATACCAGGCGCTGGAGAAGTACGGCATCGACCTCACCGAGCGCGCCCGCGCCGGCGAGCTCGACCCCGTGATCGGCCGCGACACCGAGATCCGCCGGGTGGTGCAGGTGCTGTCGCGCCGCACGAAGAACAACCCGGTGCTGATCGGCGAGCCGGGCGTGGGCAAGACCGCGATCGTGGAGGGCCTCGCGCAGCGCATCGTGGCCGGCGACGTGCCGGAGTCGCTGCGCGGCAAGCGGGTCATCTCCTTCGACCTCGGCTCGATGGTCGCCGGCGCCAAGTACCGCGGCGAGTTCGAGGAGCGGCTCAAGGCCGTGCTCAAGGAGATCACCGACAGCGCCGGCCAGGTGGTCACGTTCATCGACGAGCTGCACACCATCGTCGGCGCGGGCGCGACCGGCGAGGGCGGCACGCTCGACGCAGGTAACATGATCAAGCCGATGCTGGCGCGTGGCGAGCTGCGGATGGTCGGCGCCACCACGCTGGACGAGTACCGCCAGCGCATCGAGAAGGACCCCGCACTGGAGCGGCGGTTCCAGCAGGTGCTGGTCGGCGAGCCGTCGGTCCAGGACACCATAGGCATCCTGCGCGGGCTCAAGGAGCGCTACGAGGTGCACCACGGCGTGCGGATCACCGACGCCGCGCTGGTGGCCGCCGCGTCGCTGTCCAACCGGTACATCACCGCCCGCTTCCTGCCCGACAAGGCGATCGACCTGGTCGACGAGGCAGCATCCCGGCTCCGAATGGAGATCGACTCCCGGCCGGTGGAGATCGACGAGGTCGAGCGCGCGGTCCGGCGGCTGGAGATCGAGGAGATGGCGCTGGAGAAGGAGACCGACGCGCCGTCGGTCGAACGCCTGGCCGCGCTGCGTGCCGAGCTGGCCGAGAAGCGCGAGACGCTGTCGGCGCTGACCGCCCGCTGGCAGAACGAGAAGACCTCCATCGAGTCGGTACGCGAGCTCAAGGAGCAGCTCGAGCAGCTGCGCGGCGAGTCCGAGCGGGCCGAGCGCGACGGCGATCTCGGCCGGGCCGCCGAGCTGCGCTACGGCAAGATCCCGTCGCTGGAGAAGGAGCTGGCCGAGGCGACGGCCGTGACCACCAAGCCGGACGAGCTGATGCTCAAGGAGGAGGTCGGCCCCGACGACGTCGCGGACGTCGTGTCGGCCTGGACGGGCATCCCGGCCGGGCGGCTGCTGGAGGGCGAGACCGCCAAGCTGCTGCGGATGGAGGACGAGCTGTCCCGCCGCGTGGTCGGGCAAGCGGAAGCGGTGGCAGCCGTTTCGGACGCGGTGCGGCGGGCCAGGGCCGGCATCTCCGACGAGGACCGGCCGACGGGGTCGTTCCTGTTTCTCGGTCCGACCGGCGTCGGCAAGACCGAGCTGGCCAAGGCGCTCGCCGAGTTCCTGTTCGACGACGAGCGGGCGATGATCCGCATCGACATGAGCGAGTACTCCGAGAAGCACAGCGTCGCGCGGCTGGTCGGTGCGCCGCCCGGCTACGTCGGCTACGACCAGGGCGGCCAGCTCACCGAGGCGGTGCGCCGCAGGCCCTACAGCGTCGTGCTGCTCGACGAGGTCGAGAAGGCGCACCCGGACGTCTTCGACGTGCTGCTCGCCGTGCTCGACGACGGCCGCCTCACCGACGGCCAGGGCCGCACCGTGGACTTCCGCAACACGATCCTGGTGCTGACGTCCAACCTCGGCAGCCAGACCATCGCCGAGCCGTCGCTGGACGACACCGGACGCCGCGAGGCCGTGATGGCGATTGTGCAGCGGCACTTCAAGCCCGAGTTCCTCAACCGGCTCGACGACGTCGTCGTCTTCCATGCGCTGTCCACCGAGGAGCTGACCAAGATCGTCGACATCCAGCTGGCCGTGCTGGGCCGGCGGCTGGCGCGGCGGCGGCTGACGCTCAAGGTGAGCGACGCGGCCCGCGAGTGGTTGGCGATGAACGGCTTCGACCCGGTGTACGGGGCCCGGCCGCTGCGCAGGCTGGTGCAGAGCGCGATCGGCGACTCGTTGTCCCGCGGGCTGCTGGCCGGCGAGGTCCGCGACGGCGACACCGTCCGGGTCGACCTCGACCCCACGGCCGCCGGCGGCACCGGCGGATTGATCGTCGGGGCGGCGTAGCCGGCGCCCCAGGAACGAACGGCACTTTCGTTCAGCTCTATTGGACCAAGGTGCCGTTCGTGCGGGTTAGACGGGCTAGTAGAAGCGGTAGGAGGCCTGGGAGAGTTCGAAGCCGTGCCGGGTCCGGGTGTTCTCGCAGGTCATACCGGTCTCGCGGCTGGTGCACACGAAGCGGCCGACCTGCAGCGCGTCGCCGTATGCGAGCTGCCGGGTGGCGCCCGGTGCGGTGTCGCCCGCGCAGACGATCCCTGCGGTGTCGCTGAGGGCCAGTCCCTGGCCGTAATCCACTGGGCAGTCGGCCGGTTTGGGCGGTGGTTGCCAGCGCTTCTGGGAGATGTCGCAGCGGGCCTCGACGGTGTCGGCCTTGTCGAAGACGATGCAGCCGATGTTGCCGTGGGCGAGCTGAAGCTCGCATCCCCGGTGGTGGCGACCTCGGTGCTGCCGGTGCTCGGCGGCGCGCTCGGCAGGAACGACCCCGAGCCCTGCGGGGCCGCGGCGCGGGGGCTGCCCGCGGTCTGCGTCGTGCAGCCGGCCGTCATCAGCACGGTCAGCGCCGCCAGCGTCGCGAGCAGGCCGACACCCCGACGACGAAGCTGCAAGACATCCTCCCGGCCCAGCGCAGAGTTTCTTCCATTCCGCGTACAGGCTCGCAGCCTTCCACTTACCGTCACGCCATGGACGGTGAGCAGCGACTGGCTGACTACCAGCATCGGGTCGGCGAGATCGAGCGGCGTGCCACCAGGGCCCAGTCGAGGCTCGCGACGACGGCCGAGACGACGATGAGCTCGGACGGCGCGGTGACGCTGACCGTCAGTCCGGCGGGCGCGCTGCTGGGGCTCACCGTCGGCCCGCGCGCCGAGGAGCTGTCCCGCGCGCAGCTGGCC
>JACDBJ010000417.1 GCA_013695005.1 Pseudonocardiales bacterium | reverse complement strand
CTGGTGATCGGCGCTGTGATGATCGCGATCGGGGTGACGGCGGGGCGCACGGTCTCCCAGGAGGCTGCTTACACCGCCGCGACCGGTCTAAAGGCCGGGCACTTCGCCACCATGCACGGCATTCTCGTGCTGCCCGTGCTCGCGTGGCTGGCCGCCCACACGACCTGGGCCCAGGAGCAGCAGACAATGGTCATCGGGATCGGCTGCGCGAGTTACGTGCTGGCCGCGGGGGCCGTCGTGATGACGTCGCAACTCGGAATCGACCCCCTTACGGCCCCGGCCCTGGTGCCCACCGGCCTCGGACTGCTCGGGCTGCTCGCGGCCGGCGCCAGCACACTCGCCGGGATCGGACGGCGTGTAAACGCGGGATGATGACCAGGCTGAGCGTCCCGGCCAGCGATCCCCCGTGGCACGCCCGCAATCTTGCCGCTCGACCGCGCCACGGCGGGTCGTCATCCACGTCTGAGCGACCGAGGACTGTTCGACCATGACGCCGAGCAGGGAATACGCACCCGGGAGCAGCTGCTCAAGGAGCTGGAGAACGAGCACACCGTGCGCGCCGGGGGTCACTTCGCGGGTCACGTCTTCGGGCGCGTCTTGCCGGCGGTGCCCCACCGCGCCTGGGCCAGCGGCCGCTGAGCTGAACCATCCATCGTCAACCTGGAGGAGCGACATGTATGTCACCCGCCGCGGCGCCCTGAGCGCCACCGACCCTGAACCCCTGACCCGCGAGCTCGCCGACCGCACCGAGGTGATCGACGCGCTCTACCGCTTCGGCCTCGGCCAGGACCTGGGCGACCGGGAGTTGTTCGCGTCGGCCTTCGCCGCGAACGCCGAGCTGGACTTCCGCCCGACCGCCAAGAAGATCGGCATCGACAGCGAGCTGATGACCGGGCGGGACACCATCGTGGACGCCATCCTTGCCATGTTCACCGGGCGGGTGGACACCACCCACGTGGTCACCAACCCGCGCGTCGAGCTGCGTGGCGACGAGGCGTCGCTGACCGCGATCGTCGAGGCGCAGCACCTGCTCCAGGCCGACCACGGGCAGGGCGCCCTGCTGAAGAACCTCTACGACGTCGAGCTGGTCAGGGACGGTGCACGCTGGGTGATGAGCCGCGTCGTCATCGACAACGTCTGGTTCACCGGTCGGCCGAGCGTGATCTTCGGGGGCGGGGAGCCCGGACGGTGAAGGCGCCGGTCACGTTCGGCGGAGCGGGGAGCCGCGTGGTGTCGGCGCGCGACGATCCGGCCGCGTTGCGGATCGTCGGCCTGCACAAGGCGTTCGGCGAGTGCACGGCGGTCCGGCACGTCGATCTCACCGTGGCCCGCGGCTCGTTCTACGGCCTCGTCGGGCCGAACGGCGCGGGGAAGACCACCGCGTTGTCCATGGCCGTGGGCCTGCTGCGGCCTGACGAGGGGCGCTCGCTGGTCTTCGGGGTCGACGTCTGGGCGCAGCCGTTGCCGGCGCGGCGGCTGCTGGGCGTGCTGCCCGACGGCCTGGCCCTGCCCGAGCGGCTGACCGGCCGCGAGCTGCTGACCTACCTAGGCCAGCTGCATGGCCTGGGCGCCGCGACCGTGGCCGCGCGGACCGGCGAGCTGCTCGATGTGCTGGGCCTGACCGGTGACGCCGAGCGCACGCTGGTGGTGGACTACTCCACCGGCATGCGGAAGAAGATCGGGTTGGCGATCGCACTGCTGCACGGCCCGCGGCTGCTGGTGCTCGACGAGCCGTTCGAAGCGGTCGACCCGGTGTCCGCGGCGACGCTCAAACGGATCCTCAACCGATTCGTGGCCGGCGGCGGTTCGGTGCTGCTGTCCAGCCATGTGATGGCGCTGGTCGAGCAGCTCTGCGACACGGTCGCGGTGCTGGCCAAGGCGCGGTCCTCGCCGAAGGGCCGCTGGACGTGGTGCGCGGCGGCCGCTCACTGGAGGAGGCCTTCGTCGATCTGGTGGGCGTCGAGGTTGGGGGCGGGGAAGGGCTGTCGTGGTTGGCGTCCTGATCCGGATGAGCTGGCGGTGCTCCGGCACTCGGTCTCCGGAGCTGCTGAACCTGATGCGGGCCGGCCGTGCGCTGGAGCAGCCGAGCGCCAGCGACGGCTCCGTGCTGGCCGCGATGCCGGCCCGCAGGCGAACCCTGTTGTGGGCAAGCCTGGTCCTCGGCGCGATTGCGCTGTTCCCGCAGGTACTGGTGCCGATCGGGATGAAGCTCAGCGGCGAGGTCGAGCCGGTGTGGTTCCTCGCGCTGCACCTGCCCGAGCCACTGCAATGGCCGACGATCGCGTTCATGACCGTGCTCGGCCTCGCCGCGCTCGGCGTCGCCGGATGGATCTACCTGTCCGCGGTCACGGGGGCGAAGACGCATGCCGAGCGCGAACCGAAGGTCCCAGCCGAGCCTCACCCGTCACGGCGGTGAGTGCGCCCGACAGACCCGACCAACGCCTCGGCCCGGGCCGATAGACCGCATGGCGCTGCACCGTAGGGCTCGCGGATCAGAGTCGGTCTCCCGGCCCGCCTACTTTGCGGTTTCGGGTCAGCTTCAGGAGTTCCAGGCCTTCTGCTGGGACGGAGCTGGGCCGGTCTAGTGGCTGCGGGCGCGGTCGTGCACAGCGACGGCGGCGGCGATGGTGCGGCGGAGCGCGGCGTGCTCCACTCCCCGCTCTCGCAGGACGCGCCCTGCGCGGCCGTCGGGCTCGGCGGACAGGCCGAGCAGGAGGTGCTCGCAGCCGATGAAGTTGTGGCCGAACGACGCCGCCTCGGCCCGTGCGAGCAGCAGCGCGGTGCGCGCCG
>JACDBJ010000388.1 GCA_013695005.1 Pseudonocardiales bacterium | reverse complement strand
TGTGGTCTCCACTTGGGCTTGTAACGGTGTACTCCCAGTGACAGGCTGCCTGCGTCGAGCGCACGAGCCGTCCGACCCCAGGGGGTCCCCTGTTGGCAGAGCTTGAGCCACGTAATTTTCTGCAGCCGTGTCTGCTGTTGCTCCTTCGTGAGCGGCCGGACCACGGCTACGAGCTGGCAGCTCGTCTCAAACCGATGCACGACGGCGACGGTGACGCCGGCGGCGTGTACCGCGCGTTGCGCGGGCTGGAACGCAATGGCATGGTCCGCTCGGAATGGGAGACCTCGGATGTCGGACCGGCCCGTCGGACGTATCATGTGACTCCTGCGGGGATCGAGAATCTGGCCCAGCAGGCCCGCGACCTGCAGTCGACGCACCAGGCTCTGCATGTGTTCCTGGAGCGCTTCGCCAGGCTCGTCGCAGCCGAGGACCGGAGTCAGGAAAGGAACGGCGATGATCGCGGACTTAACGGCCGCGGACACGGCGGAGGTATTCGCACGCCGCAGCGCACCAACGGACGCCCTCGCCACTGACGCCCAGACCGTCGCCCGCGCCTGCCACGCGATGGCCCAGCGGTTTCACCGCGGGGGCCGGCTGCTGGCGTTCGGCGCCGGATCCGCCGCCGCGGACGCCGCGCACGTGGTGGTGGAGTTCGTGCACCCGGTGATCATGGGCAAGCGGGCGCTGCCTGCCGTCAACCTCGCGGGCGACCCGGCCGCGATGTCCGCCCTCACCGAGCGGCACGGCACCGACGAGTCCTTCGCCGCCCAGGTCTACCTGCAGGGTCAGCCCGCCGACATCGCGCTCGGCTTCTCGGTCGACGGCCGCAACGCCGCCGTTCTCAGGGGCCTTGAGCAGGCGAGGGACACCGGCCTGCTGACGGTGGCGCTGCTCGGCGGCCACGGTGGGAAGATCGCCGAGATGCCCGGGCTGGACCACGCGATCACCGTTCACTCCGACGACCCGCTGGTCGTCCGCGAGATGCACGTGACGGCCTATCACGTGCTGTGGGAGCTGGTGCACGTGTTCCTCGATCATCCAGGAGTTCTGACGTGAGCGAACTACCCGTTGTGAACGCGGCGCACTGCGAGGGCGACGTCTGCATCACCTGCGGCGACGTCGCCGTCCCGGTCCGGATCACCGAGCTGCTCGGCGACGGGCTGGCCATGGTCGACACCGGGGTCAGCTCGGAGGAGGTCAGCATCGCGCTGGTCACCGCCGGCATCGGCGACGTGGTGCTCGTGCACGCCAAGGAAGCGATCGCGGTGGTTACGGAGCCTGTCGAGTCATGACGTTGGAGTCGCTCTACCCGTTCCTGCACGCTGGCAAGGCCGACGTCAACGGTGTCCTGTCCGACGTCGCACGCTCCACCAGGGACAAGCTGACCGAGATCGCCAAGCTGCGTGACGAGGTACTCGCCGCCGACGGCGAGCGGATCGCGGTGTGCGCGACGGCGGTGGCCCAGCGCTTCGCCCGCGGCGGCCGCATGATCACCTTCGGCAACGGCGGCAGCAGCACCGACGCCGAGGCGCTGGCCACCCTGTTCTGCGCGCCGCGCAGCGCCGATCGCCCGTTGCCGGCGATGTCGCTGACCAGCGACGTCGCCACGTTGACCGCGCTGGCCAACGACGTCGGCTTCGAGCTGGTGTTCGCACGGCCGATCGCGGCGGCCGGCCGGGAGTGCGACATCGCGGTCGGGCTGTCCACCAGCGGCGGCTCGGCCAACGTGCTGCGCGGCTTCGCGCAAGCACACGACAAGGGCATGCTGACCGTCGGCTTCGCCGGCTACTCCGGCGGCGCGATGGCCGAGGCAGCGGAGCGCGGCGAGATCGACTTCCTGTTCGTCATGCCGTCGGCGTCGGTGCACCGGATCCAGGAAGCGCAGACCACGACGTACCACGTGTTGGCCGAGCTCACCCAGCGCGCTCTGCAATGAGCGCGCCCGCGCGGGTCCGTTCGCGGATCCGGGTGACCGGGATCGTGCAGGGTGTCGGCTTCCGGCCGTTCGTCCACGGGCTGGCCGGCGAGCTGGGCGTCGTCGGGTTCGTCGGCAACGACGAGGCCGGCGTGATCATCGAGGCCGAGGGTGATCCGGCGGCGCTGGAGAAGTTCGTCGACGCGCTGCGCTCCAGGGCGCCGGCGCTGGCCGCCGTCGAGGAGGTCAGTGCGGTCCCGATACCGGTAGGCGGCGACACGGCGTTCACCATCGCGGCCAGCGAGTCACACGGCCCACGCTCGACGTTGATCTCCGCGGACAGCGCGACCTGCGACGACTGCCTGCGCGAGCTGCACGACCCCGCCGACCGGCGCTACCGCTACCCGTTCATCAACTGCACCAACTGCGGCCCGCGCTTCACGATCGTCACCGACGTCCCCTACGACCGGCCGTCCACCACGATGGCCGGGTTCGCCCTCTGCGCGGCGTGTACGGCCGAGTACCACGACCCGACCGACCGGCGCTTCCACGCCCAGCCGGTGTGCTGCTCGCAGTGCGGGCCGACGCTGCGCCTGATCGACACTGCGGGGCAGCCGGTGGGCGAGAGCGGGGACCCCATCCGCGACGCCGCTACCTGGCTCTCAGCGGGCGCGGTGCTCGCCGTCAAGGGGCTCGGCGGCTTCCACCTCGCGGCCCGGGCAGACCACGAGCAGGCAGTGGCTGCACTGCGCGGCCGCAAGCACCGCGAGGACAAGCCGTTCGCCGTGCTCGCGCCAGATCTGGCGGCGGTGCACGAGCTGTGTGAGGTCGACGAGGCCGAGCTCGTCGAGCTGACCTCGCGGCGCCGGCCCATCGTGCTGCTGCACCGGCGGCCCGATGCCCGGCTCGCGCCGCAGGTCGCGCCAGGCAACCGCTCCCTCGGCGTGATGCTGCCCTACACGCCGCTGCACCACCTGCTCGTCGACGCCGTCGGAGCGCCGATCGTGCTCACCAGCGGCAACATCTCCGACGAGCCGATCGTCTACCACGACGCCGACGCCGCAACCCGGCTGCAGCCGATCGCCGACGGGTTCCTCACCCACGACCGACCGATCCACATCCGGGCCGACGACTCGGTGCTGCGGGTGGTCGGCGGCCGCCCGATGCCGCTGCGGCGCTCACGCGGCTACGCCCCCGAACCACTGCCACTGGCCTGGCCGGCGCCACGGCAGGTACTGGGCTGCGGCGCGGAGCTGAAGAGCACGTTCTGCCTGGCCAAGGGCCGGCACGCGTTCCTGTCGCACCACATCGGCGACCTGGAGAACTACGAGACGCTGCGCTCGTTCACTGAGGGCATCGAGCACTTCAAGCGGCTGTTCGACATCGCCCCGGAGCTGGTGGTGCACGACCTGCATCCCGAGTACCTGTCCACCAAGTACGCCCTTGACCTCGTCGATGGGGATGTCGAGGGCGTCGAGCTGCTCGGCGTCCAGCACCACCACGCCCACATCGCCTCCTGCCTCGCCGACAACGGCGAGGAAGGGCCGGTGGTCGGCATCGCCTGCGACGGCACCGGGTACGGCGGCGACGGCACGCTGTGGGGTGGCGAGGTCATGGTGGCGTCGCTGGTGGATTACCGGCGGATGTTCCACCTCGAACCGGTGCCCCTGCCCGGCGGCGAGAGCGCCATCAAGGAGCCGTGGCGGATGGCGGCGTCGTGGCTGCGGGTGGCCTACGACGGCGCGCCGCCGGATGACCTGGAGATCATCGCGCGGAACGGGGTGCGGTGGACCCATGTGCTGCGGCTGTTGGACTCGGAGCTCGACACCCCGATGACCAGCAGCGTCGGCCGGCTGTTCGACGCGGTGGCCGCGTTGATCGGCATCCGCGACGCGGTCAACTACGAGGGCCAGGCCGCGATCGAGCTGGAACAGCGGGTGCAGCTCGACGAGCCGGCCGGCTACCCGGCTCGGTTGGAAGGCGAGCTGATCCGCGGCGGCGACCTCATTCGCGCGGTGGTGGAGGACGTCCGGGCCGAGGTCGACCCGGGCACGATCGCGGCGCGCTTCCACAATGGCGTGGTCGACGTGCTGGCGCGGGCAGCGCAAGCCGCCTGCGCCGAGACCGGGCTGTCCACGGTGGCGCTGTCCGGCGGGGTGTTCCAGAACGTCGTGCTGCTGCAGCGGGTGTCTGCCGCGCTCTCGAGCGCAGGCCTGCGGGTGCTCACGCACAGCCGGGTCCCACCCAACGACGCCGGCATCAGCCTCGGCCAGGTCGCCGTGGCCGCCGCCCGCGACCGCGCCACCCACTAACCCGCCCGCCTCCGCCCGCCACTTATGTGGCTTAACTTGCTCCCAGCGGATGTTCTGTCACATAAGTGACAGGAAACGGGATCAGTGCCAGTGCGGCCACGGGTCGTCGGCTTCCCAGCGGCAACGGTCGACGCCGCCGGTCATCGACTCCAGCTCTGCGAGCATGTCCTTGAAGAACGCCTCCCGCTTCTCGGCGTCCGCGGCGGGCCATTGCCCCGAGTAGTACATCCACGCGTCGGGCATCGACTCGGCATGATCCATCGTGCCGTCGCTGCGCCGCCAGGTGTAGTCCTCGCCGCGGCGTTCGAGGTAGACCATCTCACCGGGCTCGGGTGGATCTTTCAGGATCTCGGCCTGTACTTGGTCCCACTTCACAGCCAGCTCAGCTCCTCGTTGCGTGCACGTCAGCGCCGCCGCTGACCGAATGTCGACAGTGCTCCGCCACCACGGTTGGGCGCAACGGCCCCGAGCCGGCCGGCCCGGGGCCCGTCGTGCTCGCGCGGCTGGTAGCAGTCGGCCAGCAGGCCTTCCACGTCACCGCCGGCGTTGGTTGCGATGCAGGGCTGACGGAACTCGCACGGCCCGCAGTGCGCCGGTGCGGGGTTCGGGTAGATCAGGACGTCGGGGTCGATCATGTCGAGGACCTGTGCGGACAGCCGCTGGCCGAAGGAGGAGATCTCCTCCCTGCTGCGCGGTACCTGGATCCGCCGGAAGTGCTCGCTGCGCTGCACCCGCAGCTCGTACACCGGCGGGGTGGGTATGGCAGAGCTGTCCAACACCGCCTCCTGCGCTGGCGCCCACGGCCGGATGTAGGTGTCGGTCTGCGATACCGACCCACGCGGCCCAGACGGCGGAGCGACCGCCTCGGGGGTGCCCACCCGCAGCTCGTTGTAGATCGTGCCCTCGATGCGCATCCCGCCGTACTCGCGCTGCCACACCCAGCACCACGCCAGGCAGCGGTCGTCGAGAGCCACGGTGTCCACGTCCGGCCACGCCCCGTGCACGAGCCGGTGCTCCATGATCCAGTAGTTGTTGTGCTCGTCGATGACGAGTCCGTGGACCCGGTCCCGGAAGCGCACCGTGCGCCCGTCCGGCGACACGATGTCTCGGCCGGGCGCGCGGTGGTCGGGCACCGTCGTGTCCGCCTCCACCACGACACCAACCGGTGAGAAGGCGTCCGCGGTCGGCGCCCAGCCGATGTATGCCTCCAGCATCGCCGTGGCCTCCCGGTGCCGCTGGGCCGTCAGCTCGGCCTGCCCAGGCGGGAGGGAGGCCAGCCCGTGCGCGGTGAGGTACTCGGCCTGCTGGTCGCGTAGCGAGTCCTCCAGGGCCTTGCGCACCAGCGGCAGCACGATGGCCGGCTGCCAGTCCCACATGCCGGGGAAGTAGTACACGGCCAGGGCTTCGAGCAGCGTCCGCTGCAGGTCCACCGCCGCGCTGGGGAGAGCCGGTTCGAGGCTGCGCCGCTCCCGTGAGCCGAAGTTCCACGCCCGCCGACAACGCAGGAACGACGCTCGTTCCTCGGCTCGGATCACGTAGTGCAGAGCCATGGTCTCAGCCCCAGGGTCGAGCGCCCGTCAGCGCACCTCGTCGAGCTGGGCGACAGCCGCCAGCCGCTCACGCAGCCAGGAGTACCAGGCGTCCATCCCGTCGCCCTTGGTTGCCGAGATCTCGAGCACCTCGACGTTCGGGTTGGCCCGCCGGGCGTAGTCGATACACCGCGCGACGTCGAAGTCGACGTAGGGCAGCAGGTCGACCTTGTTGACCAGCATCAGGTCCGCCGTGCGGAACATGTGCGGGTACTTCAGCGGCTTGTCCGCGCCCTCGGTCACCGACATGATCACCACGCGGCCGGACTCGCCGATGTCGAACAACGCGGGGCAGACCAGGTTGCCGACGTTCTCCACGAACACGACCGACTTCTCCGCCGGGTCCAGCGTCCGCAGGCCGTTCTCCACCATCTCCGCGTCGAGGTGGCAGCCGGCACCGGTGTTGATCTGGACCACGCGCGCGCCGGTGGAGCCGATCCGGTCGGCGTCCAGCAGCGTCTCCTGATCGCCTTCGAGCACCGAGATCGGCAGCTCACCGGCCAGGTCGCGCACCGTGCGCTCCAGCAGCGTGGTCTTGCCCGAGCCGGGGGAGCTCATCAGGTTCAGCGCGAGGATGCCCTGGCCGGCCAGCCAGTCGCGGTTGCGCTGGGCCAGCCCGTCGTTCTTGGCCAGGATGTCCTGTTCGAGCTGCACGATCTTCGGGTCGGCCGCCGGCAGGTGGCTGTGCCCGTGCTCATGCCCGTGGTCGTGTCCGGCATGATCGTGGCTGTGGCCGTCGTCGTGGCTGTGGCCATGCCCATGCCCATGACCGTGTGCCTCCGCCGCGGGGTCGATGACGCGCACCCCGGCGGGGTCGGAGCAACCGCAGGTCGCGCACATGCTCAGGCCACCTCCACCTCTCTGATCCGCAGCTCCTGGCCACCCAGCAGCTCGATGTCCGCACTGTCGCATGCGCTGCACAGCGGCAGCGGGTCGCTGGTCTCGAACTCGGTCCCGCAGTCGCGGCAACGGCCCTTGCCCGACGGCTCCACGATCTCCAGCTTGGCACCTTCGAGCGTGGTGCCGGCGGTAGCCATCTCGAAGCAGAAGTGCACGGCGTCGGGCACGATCCCGGACAGCTTTCCGATCTCGACCTTCACCCGCTTGATGGGGGCGTCGCGCATCCGCTCGACCACCGTGGACACGATGCTCTGAGTGATCGACAGCTCGTGCACCCCGAACCAGCCCCCGTGCGGCCCGGTCAGCAGATCCGGGGGAGCGGGTCGCCGACCAGCATGTCGACGATCCGGGTACCCCCGAACGAGGTGCGCAGCAGGACGAGCCCGGGCGGGTCGTCCTTGAGCTCGCCGATCACCGCGGCCTTCTCGCCGAGCGGGCGGGAGCGCAGGGCGGCCAGCGCCGCGTCGGCGTGAGCCGGGTCGACGATCGTCACCAGGCGGCCCTCGCAGGCCACGTAGAGCGGGTCGATCCCGAGCAGCTCCGACGCACCGGTGACGACCTCCTGCACCGGCACCGACGCCTCGTCGACGATGACCGCAACCTGCGAGGCCACCGCGACCTCGTTGAGGATGGTGGCCACGCCGCCGCGGGTGGCATCGCGCAGCAGCCGCACGCCGTCGGGGACGGCGTCGAGCAGGTCGGCGACCAGCTCGTGCAGCGGCGCGGTATCGGAGACCACGTCGGCTTCGATGTCCAGCTCGCCGCGAGCCAGCATCACCGTGACGCCGTGGTCGCCGATCTCACCGGAGACGATGATCTTGTCGCCTGGCTTGGCCGTCGCCGCGGAGAGCAGCCCCGGCCGCTCCAGGACACCCACACCGGCGGTGTTGATGTAGCAGCCGTCGCACTTGCCGCGTTCGACGACCTTGGTGTCGCCGGTGACGATCTGCACCCCGGCCGCCGTGGCAGCCTTGGCCATCGAGTCGACGATCCGTTGCAGGTCGGCGACCGGGAAGCCCTCTTCCAGGATGAACCCCGCGGAGAGGTACAGCGGCCGCGCCCCGCACATGGCCAGGTCGTTCACGGTGCCGTTGACCGCGAGGTCGCCGATGTCGCCACCAGGGAAGAACAGCGGGTGCACGACATAGGAGTCGGTGGTGAAGGCGAGGCGTACCCCGCCGGCGCCCGATTCATCGGCCCCGCCGATGGTGACGCTCGCGCCGTCCTCCATCGCCTCGAGCACCGGGTTGCGGAACGCGTCGAGGAACACGGCGTCGATCAGGGTGTGAGTCGCCTTCCCGCCCGCGCCGTGCGAGAGCGTGATCCGCTCCTCCTTGACCCGCGACTTCTTGCGGCGGGCCTTCTCGATGCGCGCGAGAACCTGCTCCTCACGGGTCAGGTGTTCGGCACCGGCGTGATCGGCGACCGCCTGCTCGGCCCAGTTGGCCCGCGAGGGCGCAGCCGGCGTGACGTCAGACGGCGTGCTCGCTTCGCTCGCAGAGCTGCTGTGCCCGATGGTGAGCTCACTTCGTTCGCTCACGTATGGGTCGCCTCCTTGACCCGCTCACGGCTGAACCGGCCGAAGTTGTAGTAGGCCGCGCAGGCGCCCTCCGAGGACACCATGCAGGTTCCGATGGGGGTCTCCGGCGTGCATGCGGTGCCGAACACCTTGCACTCCCACGGCTTGAGGACGCCCTTGAGCACCTCGCCGCACTGGCATGCCTTCGGGTCCGCGACCCGCACACCGGGAACGTTGAAGATCTTCTCGGCGTCGAAGGACGCGTACTTCTCGCGCACCTGCAGCGCCGAGTGCGAGATGAAGCCCAGCCCGCGCCACTCGAAGTACGGCCGGAGCTCCATGACCTCGCCGATGACCTCCAGCGCCTTGGGGTTGCCGTCCCACGGCACCACCCGGCTGTACTGGTTCTCGACCTCGCAGCGGCCTTCCTTGAGCTGCAGGAGCAGCTGGTAGACCGACTGCAGGATGTCCAGCGGCTCGAAGCCGGCGCAGACCAGCGGCTTGCCCTCCTGGGCGGAGATGAAGTCGTAGGGCTTGCAGCCGATCACCGTCGAGACGTGCCCCGGCCCGATGAACCCGTCCAGCCGCAGGTCGGGGGAGTCCAGGATCGCCTTGATCGCCGGGATGATCGTGACGTGGTTGCAGAAGATGGAGAAGTTGTCGAGCTTCTCCTGCGCCGCCCGCAGCACCGTCATCGCCGTGGACGGCGCGGTGGTCTCGAAGCCGATCGCCATGAAGACGACCTGCTTGTCGGGGTTGTTGCGGGCGATCTTGAGGGAGTCCAGCGGCGAGTACACCATCCGGATGTCGGTACCCGCGGCCTTGGAGTCGAAGAACGAGCCACGCCCGCCGGGCACCCTCATCATGTCCCCGAAGGAGGTCATGATGACGTCCGGATGCTCGGCGATGGCGATGGCGTCGTCCACCCGGCCCATGGGGATCACGCAGACCGGACAGCCAGGCCCGTGAACCAGGCTCACCGTCTCGGGCAGGTAGTCCTCAAGGCCGTGCTTGTAGATGGTGTGCGTGTGTCCACCGCACACCTCCATGAACTTGTACTGCCGCCCCGGCTCGCACAGCCCGGCGATCTTCGTCGCCAGCGCGCGGGCAGTGGCAGCGTCGCGGAACTCGTCAACGAAACGCATGCTCACATCGTCCTTCGTGTATCTAGGTGATGTCTGACGTGGCCAGCGCCTCGAGTTCGTCGGTATAGGCGTCGCCAACCCCTTGTAGCCAGTCCAGGGCGGCTTGTGCTTCACGCTCATCGATCTTGGACAATGCGAAGCCGACGTGGATGAGGATCCAGTCGCCGGGCGCCAGCTTCTCCTCGTGCAACAACCCGATGTTCACCGCGCGCCGGACGCCGGCGACACTGACCATGGCCAGGTCACGGCCGTCGTCGAGCAGCTCTACAACTTCGCCAGGGATACCGAGACACATGGCGTCCCTCCTCTCAGTTCTCTGTCCGCTTGATCGACCAAAAGTTCGGGACTACGCAGCGCGCAGACCGCTCCCGCCTTCACGAACCGGCTGGAGGACCTGACCAACCGCGCCGCGAGCCATCTCGGTCGCACCGAGGACGGTGGCCTTGAACTCCTCGGAAGCCAGAACCTTCTTGCCAGCATCGATGAGTGTATTGAAACCGTCCTCACCGGCCTGCGTACCCATCCAGTAACCGGCCAGGAAAGCACCCAGCAGAAACATCGCGATCATCTCCCGTTCGTCGTCATCAGTCTGGAGTTGCGACAACCTTCAGCCGTACGTCGACCTCGGGATAGACGCGCAACCCCAGCACCTTCGGCGGTTCGAGGCCGTACTCCCGAATATCGAGGGTCAGCTCTCCGTCCACCTTCATGACACCGTCCGGGCCGACGGCTATCGCCGCTTCGCCGGACACTTCCTGGGTAATGCCGTGCAGGCTGAGCTTGCCGCGGACGCCGTAGCGGCCGTTGCCGAGCTCGCTCAGCTCGTCGATGTCGGCCCGCACAGTCGGGTAGCGGCGCGGATCGAGCCGCCGCTGGATCTCCCGGTTCACCAGTGGGTTGTCTGCCCGCAGCGACGTGACCTCCAGCTCGAGGTGCGCACTTGCGGGCCGCGACACGTCGACGGCACCGTCATTCACAACAGCCTCGACCCAACCGGAGAGCGGTTTGCCCTCACCGTGGATCGGGTGCACGCTCGAGTTGGCCACAGCGGTCAGCTCGGAGCGCCCCGGGGTGATTGTGAAGCGGGTCATCGACGCGCCTGCGTCACATCTCGCGAATTTCCAGGTACTTCGCGATGTCCGGCAGGGAGGTCAGCACCAGAGCCGCTGCCGCCACCAGCGCTGCGCCGAACAGTAACTTCATCATGGTCGCTTCCTTTCTCGTTCAGCAAGTCGCTGACGATCTCGGTCACCTTCTCGACCGCGATATCAACCGCGGCCGCGACGGGTGGGCTCAGGCCCATCCCCTCGTCCAGGTTGGCTGGCTCACAGCCGACTACGACGACCCGGCCGACCGGGTCCTCCGCGCCGACGCCGATGGCCAGGTCTTTCAGCAGCGTCAGCACGGCGTCAGGCGCCATGCCATGGGCGTCCATCAGGTGCTCACCGGTGTTGCCGAACGCGCCGGGCGCGTTCAGGTCGTGCTCGACGACGAACACGGTGCCGGGTGGGCCGCCCTGGCTGGCAGCGTCGACGAGCACTAGCGCGCGGTAGCCGTCGAGGAGCTGGTAGGCCAGGTGCACGCCGCGGATGCCGATGTCGACAAGCTCCACCTCGGGGGGAAAGCCGCCACGCTCGGTCAGCCGCTGCACGACCTCGACGCCGAAGCCGTCGTCGGACAGGAACACGTTGCCGACGCCGGCGACCAGCACCTTGTTGTGCTGGACGTCGGCGTGCTGCGTGTCCTGGGTCATTGAGCCACCTGCAGCTCGGTGGGAGCGAAGTAGCGGTAGCGGCCGTGGGCGAGCTGCATGTCCACGCCGGGGTCGTCGTTGAGCGAGACCGCCACGTGCACCCCGCCGTCGACGTCGTGCACGACGGCCTGCACGGTCGCGACCATGCCGCGCAGGAACTCGTCCTGGGCGTCGCTGCGCGGACCCGGCTGGAGCAGCACCTGGCTGCCCTTGGCCACCTCAGCGCCGTCGATCAGCACGTGGTCCTTCTCCGGGTCGACCGAGGCGTCCGAGGCCGGGTCCCACCAGGGCATCCGGCCTTCCGGCTGCTCGGCCGGGCTGTCGGCGCCGACGACCGTCGACCACATCGGTAGCTCGTCGCTGGTGGCGAAGTCGACGTCACCGCCACCGACGGCGCTCGGGCCGGAGTTGGGCAGCTCGCGCATTGACCGGATCACGCCGTGCAGCCGCTCGAAGATCTCCGGGGGCATGTTGTCCACCGCGTCGATGATCGAGGCCGTTCGCGGGTCGGTGGCCCTGGCCTCGCGCTTTTCCTCGTCGGTCAGGACCAGCGTGCGCAGCGTGAGGATCTCGTCGTTCTCGAGGCCGTCGAACAGGTCGATCGTGCTCTCCGGCGCCAGCTGGGGGTGGTCGTCGAGGATGATCGGCGAGGACAGCAGCAGGTCGGAGCGCTCCGGCGGCCCGGCGAGCACCGGCCAGGTGTGGGTGTTCACGCAGGCGGCGACCATCGGCTTGGCCCACTCCGGGGAGTCGGTGAGCGAGATGAACTCACCGTTGCTCACCGCGAGCATCGAGTGCGCCGCGATCAGGCAGTACTGCAGGGCGACCTCGCGCTCGACGTCACCGGGCACGTCGGCGATGTTCTCCACCACGAGCCGCAGCTTGAGCACGTCGTACGGCCCGGGAAGCTCCTCGGCGCCCACCTTGAGCTGCGCGTTCAGCGGCCAGCACTCACGGCGGATCTGACCGACCACCTCGCCGGCCTCGTCGGCCAGCGGGTCGGTGGTCACGCTCGCCGGGAACTCCACCGGGATGACCTTGGTCTCGCCCACCAGCTCGGCCACGGTGAGCTCGAGATCGAACTCGCGGGGGATGCCTTCCTCGAAGCGCATGTGCCGGATGCCGTCGACGACCAGCTCCTCAACGGGCTGACCGTCGATGTCCAGCAGGCTCCGCGCCTGCAGCTGCAGGCAGCGCAGCCGGATCTGCAGCCCGGCGTCGTCACGCGGCTCGAGCAGGCATTCGGTCTGGTTTGCCGACTGCTCGTGGTTGGCCTCGCCGAACTTGTCCGGCGTGAGCACGCCGAACTGCCAGCGGATCCGGTTCTTCTGGGCCGAGGCGCGGTACGGGTAGAGCAGGTAACCCTCGAAGAGCACCGCGTCGGCCACCTTGGCGACCTCGTCCAGCGGGCTCATCCGTCCACACCTGCTTCCTTGAGCAGCCGCTCGACGGTCTCCTCCCAGCTCGGGATCGTGCGCTCCGAGCGGTAGGCGGCCAGTGCGTCGAGCTTGTCCTTGCGCAGCAGGATCCACGCCCTGCCACCGAAGTGCTGTTCCATCGCTTCTTTCCAGATCGCCACCGGCAGCTTGTACTCGGCCTCCTCGTGCCATGGCACCTGGCCGAACTGCACGCCCGCGTCGGTGGAGTAAAAGATCGTGCCGCTGAACAGCATCAACAGCGGGACGTCGCCGTCGTCGAGGTTGTGGAAGTACTTGGTGGACGCCACTTCCATGTCGTAGGTCAGCGGCATGTCCACCGGCACCTCGATCTCGCCGGTGAACGACGGGACCATGATGCCGATCTCGGCGAGCTGCATCGGGTTCAGCGTCTCGGCGTAGCGCGACGGATCACCGAACAGGTCGCCGAGCTTGGCGCTCTCCTCCGGGGAGTAGCGCCGGCGTCGTGGCTCCATCCGGATCTGGATGCGCAGCGCGATGCTGTGCACCCGGTCCGGGGTGCGGTTGACGACCTTGAGCTTGAAGCGCACCGTCGGCCCGACGGCGTACTGGTCCGACTCCGCGTCAAGGCACTCGAAACGTAGTGCCGTCATTTCAGCTCTCCAGCTCGCGGGCACGCTCGCGGACGTCGGCGAAGAAGGAGTCGATCGCCGACCAAGCCTCGGAGCCGCCGTCGAAGCCCTTCCAATGCATCCTTACCAGAGCGACCAGCTTGTAGCACGCGTCGATGGGCACCAGCAGGCACTCGCCGGGGCCGGTGTTGTGCTCACCGCGGCTGACCAGCAACGCCTCGACGTCAGGCTCGAGCATCGCGGCCAGCCGGCCGGCCCCAACCCCGCTGGTCCAGTTGTCCAGAGGTAGCTCCGACTCGGTGGCACCGGCGGGGCTGGGGTAGCAGGCGATGACCTTGTCCTGGATGGAGTTCTGGAAGAAGAACGCCATCCGTACCGGGATCTGCAGGTCGTCCCACTGGGAGTCGCTGAGCGTGAAGCTCGGGTCGGCCAGGTAGCGGTCGGGAATCCGCTTCATGGACTTCGCTGCGGCACCCGGGTTGTCGAACAGCATCGAACACGGAATGCAGGCGCACACGATCCGTCGTTCGACCGTGTGCACCATGTGCGGGTGCTCAGGCCCGAGGGGCTTGGCGCACAGCTCGCACTGTTCCTGGACCACTTCCTTCGGCTTCTCAGCACGAAGACGGCGCAGCCCGGCGATTCCGCTCACTGTGGCGCCCTGGCAGAGGGCCGCATCCCGATCTGCATCAGAGGCGGTCCGGCCGGGGCATCCTCGAACTCGACGCCGGCCATCTCAGGCGCCGCCTCGAACAGGGTCTTCTGCACCACGTCGCGCACCGTGGCAACGCCACAGCCGCTGCCGCTGACTCGGACCGAGACGACACCCTCTTCGTCGACGCCCAGGAGCTCGACATCGTCGCTGTGGCTGCCGAGCTTGCGCCTGGCAGCACTGAAGGCGTGCTCGATCCGGGTCTGCATGTCGACCGGGTGCAGGTCGTGCAGGGCGAGCAGCCCTGCGACCGTCGGGTCGGCAGCGAGTCGGTGCACCATCGTGTCCCCGGAGCCAGCCTGCACGATCGTCACGATCTGCTGCAGGCCGGCACCGTAGAACTCCATCAACAGCCTGACCAGCTCCCCGGCGGCAGCGTGCACCGCCGGGTCGCTGTGTCGGCCGATGTCGTCCAGCAGGCCGTCGATCTTGTCGGCGACTGCCTGCGGGTCCAACGATTCGGCCATTCTTTATGCCAGGTTGAGCATGGTCGGGGAGTGCATCCGGTGCAGCGGCTTGCCGTTGCCCATGTACATGTGCACTCCACAGGGCAGGCACGGGTCGAAGCTGCGCACGGCCCGCATGATGTCGATGCCCTTGAACTGGTCGGGCGGGTTCTCCTCGAAGATCGGCGTGTTCTGCACCGCGTCCTCGTAGGGACCAGGGGTCCCGTAGGAGTCACGCACAGAGCCGTTCCACGGGGTGGGCGGGTACGGGTGGTAGTTGGCGATCTTCCCACCACGGATGACCATGTGGTGGGACAGAACGCCGCGCACCGCCTCGGTGAAGCCGACGCTGATGGCCTCGTCCGGGACCTTGAACTTCTCCCAGGTCTTGGTGTTGCCGGCCCGCAGCTCGGACAGCGCCATGTCGGTGAAGTGCAGGGCCATGCAGGCCGAGTAGAGCTGGAAGTAGGTGCGTGCCCGGTTGCGCTCGATGGCGTTGGACAGCGGCCGACCGGCCTTGTCCACCGGAGGTGCCCACTCATAGTCAGCCGGACCGCGGGTCGCGGTGGCCGGCAGGTGGAACTTGATCGTTCCGCCGTTGGCCTTGAGGTAGGGCGTGTCGACGAGACCGGACAGCGCCGTCGTCCAGATCCGGGCCAGCGGGCCACCACCGGTGTCCAGTGCGAGGTGGTCGGTGCCGTCGAACCAGCGCGGCGACATGGTCCAGCTGTACTTGTCGTCGAAGTCCCGCTTCTGCGGAGCCGGGATGGTGTGCTGGTTCCACGGGTGACGGCGGTCCACTGGGTTGCCCAGCGGGTCGCGCGTCACGAACATCTCCTGGTCTTCCCAGTCCCGGTAGTACGAGCTACCGAGCAGAATGCGGATGCCCAGACCGATCTCGGTCAGGTCGTTGGTGACCAGCTTGCCGTCCACCACCACACCGGGGGTGACGAACATCTTGCGGCCCCAGTCGGTCATGGTCTCGTACCGGAAGTCGCAGTACTCCGGGTCGTTGAAGGCCCCCCAGCAACCCAACAGCACCCGACGCCGGCCGACCTCTTCGTATCCGGGGATTGCCTCGTACATGAAGTCGAACAGGTCGTCGTGCATCGGAACGACCCGCTTCATGAACTCGACGTAGCGCATCAGGCGGGCCAGGTAGTCGGTGAACAGCTGGATCGTGGCCACCGTGCCGACGCCACCAGGGTAGAGCGTGGAGGGGTGCACGTGGCGACCCTCCATCAGGCAGAACATCTCCCGGGTGTAGCGGCTGACCTGCAGTGCCTCGCGGTAGAACTCACCCGAGAACGGGTTGAGCGCCCGCATGATGTCGCCGATGTACTTGTAGCCATGATCGGCTGCGCCGGCGCACTCCGTGCGGTTGGCCATCTCCAGGACGCCGGGGTTGGTCTCCGCGATCATCTTCTCGCAGTAGTCAACGCCGACCAGGTTCTCCTGGAAGATGTTGTGGTCGAACATGAACTCGGCGGCCTCACCGAGGTTGATGATCCACTCACCGATCTTCGGTGGGGCCACCCCGTAGGCCATGTTCTGGTTGTAGACCGAGCACGTGGCGTGGTTGTCCCCGCAGATACCGCAGATGCGACTGGTGATGAAATGCGCGTCGCGGGGATCCTTGCCCTTCATGAAGATCGAGTAGCCGCGGAAGATCGACGAGGTGCTGTGACACTCGACGACCTTCTTCTGGCCCCAGTCGATCTTTGTGTAGATGCCCAGGCTGCCGACGATGCGGGTTACCGGGTCCCACGACATCTCGACGAGGCCGGACTTCTCCTGAGTGGAGGTCATAGTTTCTTTTCTCCTAAGAGCTGATAAGCCAAGCGGGACAGGGTCGACTCAACGTCACCAAGGTGCCTTGTAACCGGTGGTCAGAGCGCGACCCTTCGAGCGCCACTTCGGCTCGTCGTCGACGCTCTTCATCGTGATCTGCCGCAGCTTGCGGATCACCACGCCGTACGCACCGCTGGCCGCACCGGAGACCTTGCTGCCGGGAGGCGCATCCATGAACGGCATGAACTTGTCCGGGAAACCGGGCATCGTGCAGCCGATGCAGATGCCGCCCACGTTCGGGCAGCCACCGACGCCGTTTGTCCAGCCCCGCTTTGGCACGTTGCACTTCACGACCGGGCCCCAGCAACCGAGCTTGACCAGACACTCAGGAGTGCCGTACTCGGTGGCGAACTGACCCTGCTCGTAGTAACCACCACGGTCGCAACCCTCGTGCACCGTTGCGCCGAACAGCCACTGCGGACGCAGCGCCTCGTCCAGCGGGATCATCGGTGCGACACCGGCCGCTTGGTAGAGCAGGTAGAGGATCGTCTCCGACAGGTTGTCCGGGTGGATCGGGCAACCGGGCACGCAGACGATCGGTAGGCCGGCCTTGGACTTCCAGTCCCAGCCGAGGTAGTCCGGTACACCCATGGCACCGGTGGGGTTACCGGCCATGGCGTGGATGCCACCGTAGGTGGCGCAGGTGCCGACAGCCAGGATGGCCAGCGCCTTGGGCGCGAGCCGGTCCAGCCACTCGCTGGTGGTCATCGGCTGACCGGTCTCAGGGTTGTTCCCGAATCCGCACCAGTAACCCTCAGGCTTGATCGCCTCGTTCGGGATCGACCCTTCGACCACGAGCACGAAAGGCTCGAGCTCGCCGCGGTCGGCCTTGTGGAACCACTCGATGAAGTTGTCCGCGCCTTGCTCTGGCCCGCACTCGAAGTCGATCAGCGGCCAGTGCACCGCGACCTTCGGGAGTCCGGGCAGAGCACCAAGCGCGATTTCCTCGATGCTGGGCTGCGTTGCTGACGTCAGCGCCACCGAGTCGCCGTCACAGCTCAACCCTGCGTTTATCCAGAGAATGTGGACGGGTGGTGCTTCTTCGGTCGTCGACATAGTCGCCTCTCCTGGCACTGGCCCTTGGGCAGCGCCTAGCCGGCGTGGTGGGAGGTGACTGGTTTAACAGTGGGGGCCGGCCGGGGTAAGTGGTTCAGGCAGGTAGTGACGAGGTGCCGTCACTCGAAGATCACTGACACGAGCCTCTAACACCGCGGTTACGACGTTTACGGCATCACCTGCGTGCCGGGCCTGGATGCCTACCAGCTCTCCTACCAGCGGTCAATGGACCGCTCGCGGCCGTATCTGTCTCGGTCTTCCTGGTCGTCGAGTGGCGAGGTACTAGGTTTTGACAAGGATGGTCTCGGTGGTGTCCCGGGAGATGTCCCGGGGTCGGAACGGGAAGGCGGCACGAGCACGATGGCGAGCATCGACGAGGTCAGGGCCGGAATCTCACTGGCCAATGAGAAGGCCTCAGAGAGCGTCGGCGCGCTGCAACAGGCGCACGCCGCGCTGGAGGAGGCGCAGGCGATGCTGCTGCAGGTGACCGAGGGCAGCGGTCAGGACGATGTCGAGGAGGCCAACGGCTTCGTGGCCCAGGCGTTGGGTGCGGTGGCCGACAGCCAGCAGGCCGTGAAGGCCGCCATCGCCGCGTCGGAGGGCGTCGCGAACCGGCTGTGATCCAGACGTCCACGGTGATCGAAGTACGGGCCGCGCTCGGCGAGGTGCTGGACCGCCTCGGCGGCGCTGCCCGATTGGTTGATCTTGCACAGGCTCGGGTGCTCGACGCGCTCGCCGTGCTCGACGCCCAGCACCACGAGGCGCTGGTGCCGGTGGAGCTGCACCGGGCCGAGGCGGACCTGGCGCGTGGCCGCCAGCTGATCGGCGGTGGCGTCACGGCGGTGGCCGC
>JACDBJ010000381.1 GCA_013695005.1 Pseudonocardiales bacterium | reverse complement strand
GACGTCGAAGAACTGCTCGCCGAACGCGGCGTCGACGTCGATCACGTCACGGTGTATCGGTGGGTGCAGCGGTTCACCCCGCTGTTCTCGACGCCGCCCGGCCCTGCCGACACGCCGCCGGCGACCGGTGGTTCGTCGACGAAACCTAGGTCAAAGTCGCCGGACGGTGGATCTACCTGTATCGGGCGGTGGACCAGTACGGGCAGGTCATCGACGTCCTGGCCTGCGAGAAGCGAGACCTGGCGGCCACCCGTCGATTCTTCGCCCAGGCGCTCGGGAACGCTCCGCGCCCAAGTGAGGTGACCACTGATCGGGCACCGGCCTACCCACGGGTGCTCGACGAGCTGCTGGCGGCCGCGCACCACGTGACCGAGCAGTACGCGAACAACCCGATAGAAGCCGATCATGGGAGGTTGAAGTCCCGGCTACGCCCGATGCGCGGGCTCACACGGCTGCACTCGGCCCGAGTGATCAGCGCAGGGCACGCCTTCGTCCAAAATCTCCGCCGCGGCCACTACGAACTCGGCATCGACGCCGACCCCCGACACCTGCTCGCCGACGCGTTCACCGAACTCGCTCTCGCCATCTGAACCTCACCCCGACGACAGGGTCGCCCGGCTCCTCCGCGCCAACGCAACAGAGCCCTCTCGCCCAGCAGGCAGTTCAAGACGCCGCCGAGCTCCGGCCGCCAGCTATGAGGCTAGGCACTGACCAGCTGCGCGGCCAGAGCGGCGCGGGACGGGACGCCCAGCTTGGCGAACGTGACGCTGAGGTGGCGTTCAATGGTCTTCTCGCTGAGGTACAGCGTCGCCGCGATCTCCCGGTTCGTCAGCCCCTCGGCGGCCAGCTCCGCGATCTGTCGCTGCCGGCCACTCAGCGCGTCAATGCCGGCGCCAGGCTGACCCCGGCGAGTCGGCCGGGACACTTTTCGGCCCAGCCGGCGCAGCTCGCGAGTGACTTCGTCGCGGAGCCCGAAGGCCTCGCAGCCGTCGGCGGTCTGTTCGGCCACGGCCAACACAGCGAGCGCGTCGGCTCGGCGGTCTAGCCCCGACAAGGCGTGTGGGGTTCCAGAACGCCGCACCGGCCGCTGAGCAGCGGTGATCGGCGGCCGCCAGTGGTCGGGCATGATCGCCACCGTGTCGCTGCGGCTGCTGTATCTGATCTTCGGGCAGGTACTCGGACTGGTCCTGCTGCTGGGCCGCACGTCCTGCACCAAGGACGTCGAGCTCCTCGTTCTGCGGCATGAGGTCGCGGTGCTCCGCCGCGCCAACCCGAGACCACGCTTGGACTGGGCGGACCGGGCCGTCTTCGCCGCCCTCATCCGGTGGCTGCCCAAGGGCCTGCCTAGCCATCGCCTGGTCACCCCGGGCACCATCCTGCGTTGGCACCGCCATCTCGTGCGCAGAAGGTGGACCTATCCGAACCGGTCCGGACGGCCACCGATCAACGACGTCCTCGCCGCGCTGGTGGAGCGGATGGCGACGGAGAATCCGAGCTGGGGATACCGCAGGATCCAGGGCGAAGTGCTCAAACTCGGCCACCGCGTCGGCGCCTCGACAATCCGGCGGATCCTCAAGCGCCACCAGATCCCACCGGCGCCGCTGCGGCACACCGATACCAGCTGGCGGCAGTTCCCTGCGCACGCAGGCCACCAGCATGCTAGCCATCGACTTCTTCCACGTCGACTGCGCGGTGACGCTGCGCAGGTTCTACGTCTTGTTCGCGCTCGAGGTCGGCGACCGCTACCTGCATGTCCTGGGCATCACCGCGCATCCCGACCGATCCTGGACCACTCAGCAGGCCCGAAACCTCGTGATGGACCTCGGCGAACACGTCGCGCGGATCCGGTTCCTCGTCCGCGATCGAGCCGGACAGTTCACGGCCTCGTTCGACGCGGTGCTAAAGGATGCAGGCATCGAGGTGGTCAAGATCCCGCCCCGTTGCCCGAGGGCGAACTGCTTCGCCGAGCGCATCGTGTTGACCGTTCGCACCGAAGCCACCGACCGGATGCTGATCTTCGGGGAGCGACACCTGCGCAGCGTGCTCGCTGCATACGCCGCGCACTACAACATGCAGCGGCCCCATCGAGCGCTGCACCTGCGTCCACCGCGCCCGGAATCGCCTGCCCCCGAGCCCGCTTACAGCAGAATCCGGCGCCGACCGGTCCTCGCAGGCCTGATCAACCAGTACGAATCTGCGGCCTGAAACCGCAGGTCATGTGCCATGGCCGAGTTCTGGAACCCGACAGGGCCTCGCCGACATCGGACGGTAGCGGAAGGCGTTCGTGCCGGTCGCCTTTGCCCCGCACGGTGATCTCGCCGCGTCGCCAGTCGATGTCCTCCAGCTCCAGCACGGCCACCTCGCTGGCGCGGAGCCCCAGTCGGGCCAGCAGCGTCAGGATCGCAAGATCACGCCGTCCGACCGCGGTTGCCAGGTCGCACGAGGCCAGCAGCATCCCGGCTTGTTCGGGTGTCAGGTACTTCGGCAACCCGGCCAGTTTCCAGTTGGCCGCGGTCGGCACCGCGCCCACCAGCGAGGCGCCGATCACCCCGCGCAGGTGCAGGAACCGCAACAGCGAGCGCAGGGCCGTGCCCGTGCGCTGCACCGTCGCGGGCGAGGCGCTCTCGCTGCGAGCGAGCATGAACGCGGTGACCTCGACGGCCGTCAGCGAGTCCAGGCCGAGCACATCGCCGACGCCGACGACCCGGGCGGCCAGAAACGGGCGGACCAGGTCCGTCTCGCGCCGGACCGTCAAGTCGGCCAGGCCCCGCTCGCGGGTCAGATAGGAGGCGTAGTCGGCCACCATCACCTCCGCCGGGCCGACCACCTGCGGCTGCACGAGCAGCGGGGCCGCCCCGACCTCCCGCAGGTACTCCAGCAGTGGCCTCAACGACCAGGCCGACCGCGCGTCCCGGTACCCGGCAGCTCGACGATCCAGAACGAACCGATCCACGGCTTCCGTGCTCAACGACGAGCCGTCCAACCCTCGTTCGTCCAACCAGCCGCTCAGGTGCGACATCAGCCGCAGGTGGAGGTTGGTTGGGTCGGGAGCTGGCGCGGTGACCTTCCGCGTCTGAGTTCGTGCACCAGTACTGGGTTCTAATACCCGACCACCCAAGGGCTAGTTTGATCAGCTCTTGGGAGGTTGGAGATCATGTCGGTGTCATCGGGGTGCAGGCCCCGCAAGCGGTTGGCGTCCTGGGAGAAGTACGAGTTGTTCGTGCAGGTCCTCACCCAGCAGGCCACCCAGCGGGAGGCCGCGGCGAGCTGGGGGGTCGACCGCACCACGGTGATGCACATCTGCCGGGTCGCCAAGCAGGGCGCGTTGGCTGCGTTGGCTGCCTCGGTGCCCGGCCGCCCGGCCGGCGGCTGTCCGGAGCAGGCCGAGCTTGCCGCGGCCCGCTGCGAGATCGAGCGGCTGCGCGCGACGGTGACCGAGCAGGCCGTGGCGCTGCACCTACACCAGGGAAAATCGCGTTGGGACTGACCGCCGGCCTGGTCCCACCGCGGGTCGAGGCTCAGGTCAAGGTCGGGTTGCTCGTCCTGGTCGAGCATGGCGGCGAGCGGGGTTGGTCGTTGCGTCGGGCCGCTGCCACGCTGGGGCTGGATCATGTGCGGGTGCTGCGCTGGCAGACCCGCGCCGGGCTCGAGCAGCTCACCGACCGCCGCCCGGGCCCCGACACCGCGGTGCATGCGCTGCTGGACTGGGAACGAGCCGCGATCGTGAAGCTGTGCGAGGAATGGGGCGAGGTCGACCGGTCGCACCGCAAGCTGGCCCACCGCGGCTCGCGGCTGGACCTGGTGCACGCCTCGGAGTCCACAGTGCTGCGCGTCTTGGCTGGTGAGGGCATCGTGCTGCCCGCGCCCGCCCGCCGCGACCCGCGGCCGGCGCGGCCGTGGCCGGACTGGGCCGAGCTGGTCCCCGGGGTGATCTGGATCTAGGACTTCGAGCGCCACGAGGCGCTGCTGAACCGAGTGGAGGTGGGAGACCTTCATCGCCGCGTCGTCGCAGCGGCGCGGTGAAGCTGGGGGCAGCCTGATCCCCGAGACGGGGGTGAGGGCGGTAAGCCGCCCCGACAACGACGAGACGGGCCAGTACTGCCAGATGGTTCGGGCTCGGCAAGCGAGACGGAAAGGCGTACGTGAGGAACCAGCGACCGAACGCCCCTCAAGAGACCCTCCAGCTCCAACCTGGCGGATCTGGGCTGGTGAGCAACGCGCACCCACGCGACGACGAGCACGACCATGCCGTCGGGCGGGGAACTCCTGGGCTGGGTGATGTCGCCGGTCGGGAGGCCACGGTGAAGGCCTGCGGCGTAGCCGTGGCGATGTTGCAGGGGCATAGCTGGGCGCCGACCCCGTCGATCGGATCAGCAGTGAACGTGGGAACCATCCCGGCGGTCCCCGACCCGCGCCGCAGCCAGCGGCGTGGTGGGAAGGCCCGTCGTCGGCCGATGCCGCCGGGGTGGGACGGAGGACCCGTAGTAGTCCGAGGTCGGGAAAGCCGGCCACATGGCGAAGGGGTCCAGCGTGTTCGCAGCAGGGATGCAGGACGAGGAGTGCGCTGATGAATATCGGCGATCCGTGGCCCGACCTCGACGAGGCCGAAGTGCGGGTACTCGCGATGCAGAGAAAGCTGCACCACTGGGCGAAGACCGATCCCGGTCGACGCTTCGATGATCTTCACAACCTCGTCTATGACCCGTCCTTCCTCGTGGTTGCGTGGGAACGGGTGCGGGGCAACAAGGGTGCGCGCACCGCCGGGGTCGACGGGATCGCTCCGCGATCGGTCGGCTTCGGTGCTGGGGAGTTGCTGTCTGGGCTGCGGGCGCAGCTCAAGGCCGGGCAGTTCGTTCCCCAACGGGTGCGGGAGAAGGCGATCCCGAAGGCGTCGGGCAAGGTCCGGCGCCTGGGGATCCCGACGACCGCGGATCGGGTCGTGCAGGCCGTGTTGAAGTTGGTGCTTGAGCCGATCTTCGAGGCGGACTTCCAGCCATGCTCGTATGGCTTCCGCCCGAGGCGCCGGGCCCAGGACGCGATCGCCGAGATTCACTACCTCGCTTCACCGACTCGGAACTATGAGTGGGTGTTCGAGGCCGACATCGCGGCGTGCTTCGACGAGATCGACCACACCGCCCTGATGGCGCGGGTCCGTGGGCGGATCTCCGACAAGCGGGTCCTGGGTTGGGTGGCGGCGTTCCTGCGGGCCGGGATCCTCTCCGAAGAGGGCCTGAACCGTGAGACGACCACCGGCACCCCGCAGGGCGGGATCTTGTCACCGTTGCTGGCCAACATCGCCCTGTCCGTGCTGGACGAGCACTTCGCCCACAAGTGGAAGTCGCTCGGCCCGGACTGGACACGCGCCAAGCATCGACGCGCCGGCGGCGCGGTCATGAAGCTCGTCCGCTACGCCGACGACTTCGTGGTCCTGCTCGCCGGACAGCGCGCCGACGCTGACGCGCTGTGGGATGAGGTCGCAGCAGTGCTCGCACCGATGGGCCTGCGCCTGTCGGTGGAGAAGAGCGGGGTCTGCCACATTGATGAGGGGTTCGACTTCCTGGGCTGGCACATCCAGCGCCGGGCCTGGCGGGGCCGAACCGGGAAGCGGGCGGTCTACACCTATCCGTCGAAGAAGGCGCTTGCCTCGATCGTGGACAAGGTGCGGACCCTGACCCGCCGGGCGAAACATCGAACACTCGCAGACCTGCTGCGCCGGTTGAACCCGGTGCTGCGGGGCTGGTGCAACTACTTCCACCACGGCGTGTCCTCGCGGACCTTCAGCTACGTCGACCACTTCGTCTTCTGGCGGATCGTCGGCTGGCTCCGCAAACGCCATGTTGGGTTGAACATGCACACCCTGGTCCGGCGGTTCCTGCCCGGTTGGCAGATCCGCGCCGGGAAGATCGAGCTGTTCCGGCCACGAGCGGTGGCGATCGTTCGCTACCGCTACCGGGGCAGCAAGATCCCGAACCCATGGTCGATCCCGCCCAGGATCGCTCCGCCAGTGGCATGAACACGTGGAGAGCCGGATGCGGTGGAAGCCGCACGTCCGGTTCGGAGGGCGGGCCGCGGAAACCCACCAGCCGAAAGGCTGGCAGGGCGCCGCGGTCCGACCCCTACACCGAACACCCCACCAACGAAGGCAAGCTGTACTGCGCCGCGGTCATGGACGCCTTCTCCCGGCGCATCATTGGCTGGTCAATCGCAGCGCACATGCGCACCGAACTCGTCCTCGACGCCCTCGGCATGGCGGTCCTGCGCCGCCGCCCCGAAAACGGTGACACAATCCTGCATTCCGACCACGGCACCCAATACACAT
>JACDBJ010000379.1 GCA_013695005.1 Pseudonocardiales bacterium | reverse complement strand
GGCCAGGACGGTCGTGGCACTGGCCAGGGCGCTGGAGCAGGGCGCGGTGTGCCTCGAGCCCGGCACCGACCCAGCCGACGCCACCGAGGCGCTGCGCCAGATCCCCGGGATCGGCCCGTGGACCGCCGCGTACACCGTGATGCGTGCGCTGTCCTCGCCCGACGAGTTGTTGGCCGGTGACCTCGGCGTCCGCCGCGCCGCGGCCGCCCTCGGACTCCCCGACGACCCCGCAAACCTGGCCGAGCACGCGCGGCGCTGGAGGCCGTGGCGCTCCTACGCCGTGCTGCACCTGTGGCACCACCCGATCCGAGAGGACATGCAGTGACAACCACGCTGACCACGCATTACGCCACCATCGCGACCGAGACCGGTCCGTTCACCGTGCTCGTGGCCGACGACGCCGTGCTGGCAAGTGGCTGGACCAGCGACGTCGCGGAGCTCCTCCCGCCCGTGCACCCGTCGCTGCGACCTGCGGAGCTGGTCGAGCGCGACGAGCTGGGCGTGTTCACCGACGCCGCGCTCGCCTACCACGCTGGTGACCTGGACGCCCCGGACGCCGTGGCGGTCCGCCAGCTCTCCGGCCCGTTCCAGCAGCACGCGTGGGACGTGCTGCGTACGGTCCCGGCCGGCACCCACGTCAGCTACACCGAGCTCGCGGCGAAGGCCGGCCGGCCAGCAGCCGTGCGATCCGCGGCGGCCACCTGCGCCCACAACGCCGCCGCGCTGTTCGTGCCGTGCCACCGCGTCCTGCGCTCGGACGGCTCGCTCGGCGGCTTCCGGTGGGGCCTGGACATCAAGCGGTGGCTGCTGGAGCACGAGTCCCAGCGGTGATCTCAGGTGATCGCCCGTTCGGTGCGCCCAGCAGTCGGCGGCCGACGCTCGACGGCACCCAACCGGCGATCATGACGGTCTGACGGCGTCCCTGAAGGCGTCCCTTGGCCGCGCACCGGCCGCCGAGACGATCCGTCCGCTGATCGCGGCCGCCGACTCGCTCGGCGCGCCTTGCCGGAAACCGTCGGACCCGCGGTGCAGGCTAATTACATGCCTGTAACGACGGCGCTGAACATGCTGCTCATCGGCCTGCTGGTCGGTCTGGCGGCCGGGGCGGCGCTCTGCTGGCTGCTCGCCGGGGCGCGGCACCGCGCTGCGGCTGCGGAAGCTCGCCAGCACGCCACCGAGGCCTCCGCCGCGCTGCGGTCGGAGGCGGCCGGCCTACGCGCCGAGCGCGACTCGCTGCTCGAACGCGTCGACGAGCTGTCCGAGCAGACCGACCGGGCCAGCCACCAGGTCCGCAGGGCCGAGTCCAACGCTGCTGCCGCCGCAGCGGCGCTGACCGCTGAGCGGGAGGCGGCCACCGACCGCGAACGGCTGATGGCCCGCCGCGACGCCGAGCTGACCCAGACGTTCCAGGCGCTGTCCGCCGAGGCGCTGGACCGCAACAACGAGGCGTTCGTGCGGCTCGCCGAGGGGCGGATCAAGGAAGCCACCGTCGTGCTGGACGAGAAGGCCAAGGGTGACGCCGCCGCTCGGGCCCACGCGATCGACACCATGCTGGGCCCGATGGCCCAGACGCTGCACCGCGTCGAGGGCCAGCTGCGCACCGTGGAGAAGGAGCGCGAAGCCGCATACGCCGGACTGCGCGAGCAGGTGAGCGCGATGCACCACAGCTCCGAGCAGCTGGTCAACGCGCTGCGGGCACCCCAGGTGCGCGGGCGCTGGGGCGAGCTGCAGCTGGAGCGCATCGTGCAGTTGGCCGGCATGGTCGAGCACTGCGACTTCAGCCAGCAGGTGCACACGCCCGGTGTCGACGGCGCGCTGCGGCCGGACATGGTCGTGCACCTCGCCGGCGGCAAGCAGCTCGTGCTGGACGCGAAGGTGCCGTTCGCGGCGTACCTGGAGGCGATCGACGCCCGTGACCCGGACGTCCACGCAGCGAAGCTCGCCCAGCACGCCCGCCAGCTGCGGGCCCACGTCGACGCGCTGTCGGCGAAGGCGTACTGGAGCGCGTTCGAGTTCACGCCGGAGTTCGTGGTGCTCTTCGTGCCCGGCGACCCCTTCCTGGAGGCGGCGCTGCAGTCCGATCCGGCGTTGCTGGAGCACGCGTTTGAGAACAACGTCGTGATCGCCACCCCGACCACGCTGATCGCGCTGCTCCGCACGGTCGGCTACACGTGGCGGCAGGAGGCGCTGGCCCGCAATGCCGCACGTGTGCACCAGCTTGGCCGCGAGCTGCACGCCCGGCTGGCCACGATGGGTACCCACGTCGCCAAGCTCGGCCGCTCGCTGGACACCGCGGTGGAGAGCTACAACCGGACGGTGGCCTCGCTGGAGGCGCGGGTGCTGGTCACCGCGCGCCAGTTCAACACCCTGCACGTCACCGAGGCCGAGCTGCAGGCGCCGGGCCAGGTGGAGCGCGCGCCGCGGCTGGTGCAGGCGCCCGAGCTGGTCGCATCGGCGTCCGACGCCCTGATCGCGCTGCACGAGCTCGACCCGGAAACCGACGGTGACACGGCCGGGTCCAGCATCGACGGTGCAGGCGGGCCCCGTACCGTTAACGGGTGACCTCGGCAGCCACGGACCCGCCGGTCAAGACCGGTGGCCTGTGGCCCGTGCTCGAACGTTCGATCATCGGCACGGTGCTGGGCATACCGGCGGTAGCCGCGATCGGCATCGCCGCGGCGTTCACCGCGCTGGGCGTGTTCATCGACCTGCAGCGGGTCGGCACCCTCGGCTCGATCTTCAAGATCTGCTACTTCACCGGCTGCGTGCTCGCGATCGCCTGGGTCCGCAGGCGTGGCCTGTTCGGCCCCATGGTCCAGCCGCCGCTGCTGCTCGCCGTCACCGTGCCGGCCGTGGTGCTCTTCGGCGGCGGCCCGCCCACGGGCGGGCGGTTCTCCGAGCAGATGCTCTTCGTCGTCCTGCCGCTGATCAACGGCTTCCCGACGATGGCGGTCACCACGCTCGCGACGGTCGGCATCGCGGTGTTCCGCTACCTCACCCAGCGTCCGCCGGCCCGCACCCGGCTGGGCAAGTCGGGCGCGGCCAAGCCTCCGGACAAGGGCGGCGGCAAGGGCTCGGGCTCAGCGAAGGGCTCCGGCAAGGGCTCCGGC
>JACDBJ010000347.1 GCA_013695005.1 Pseudonocardiales bacterium | reverse complement strand
CTCCAGCACGCCCGCCGCGTTGTCAAGCAGCGGGATCTGGGCGAGCGCGGTGTCCAGGTCCCATGCGCCGTTGGCGTCCACCCGGACGGCGCCACCGGGGCCAAGGGCGTCGCGGACCGCCTCGACGCGGGCGAGGTCGGCGGCGAGCGAGTCGGGGTGGTCGGCGACCTTGACCTTGGCGGTGCGGCACCCCGATCCGGCGACGATCTCGTGGGCGCGCTGCGCATCGACCGCGGGCACGATGCAGTTCACCGGCACGATGTCACGCACCGCAGGCGGCCAGCCGACGGTGGCTGCCTCGACCGCGCAGGCCAACCACGCGGCCGCCTCCCCGTCGTCGTACTCGCGGAACGGGCAGAACTCACCCCAGCCGGCCGGCCCGGGCAGCAACATGCCCTCGCGCACCGTGATTCCGCGGAACGGCGTGCGCATCGGAATCGCATAGACGTGCACCCCCGCAACGGTAGCTAGGCTCGCGCCGTGACTGATCGCCCGACTGCGGTGGTGACCGGAGCCAGCTCCGGAATCGGCGCCGCCACCGCCCGCGCACTGGCCGCCGAGGGGTTCCACGTCGTCCTCGGCGCGCGGCGCATGGAGCTCCTGGAGCAGATCGCCACCGAGATCGACGGCACCGCGCTGCCGCTGGACGTAACCGACGCGGACTCCGTGGAGGCGTTCGTCGCCGCGATCTCGACCTGCCGGTTGCTGGTGAACAACGCCGGCGGCGCCAAGGGGCTCGAGCCCGTGGCCACCGCCGACGAGGACGCCTGGCGGTGGATGTGGGAAGCCAACGTGCTCGGCACGTTGCGCGTCACCAAAGGCCTGCTGCCGAAGCTGATCGAGTCCGGCGACGGGCACATCGTCACGATGACCTCGATCGCCGCGCTTGAGCCCTACGACGGCGGCGCCGGCTACACCGGAGCCAAGCATGCCGAGGCCATGATCCACCGCACGCTACGTGGCGAGCTGCTCGGCCAGCCCGTACGGCTGACCGAGCTCGCCCCCGGCATGGTCAAGACCGAGTTCTCCCTGGTCCGCTTCGGCGGCGACCAGGACAAAGCGGACGCCGTCTACCAGGGACTGACCCCGCTGACCGCGGCGGACGTGGCGGACGCCGTCGCGTGGGCTGCCACCCGACCGTCGCACGTCAACATCGACCTGATCGTGCTCAAGCCACGCGACCAGGCCTCCGCGATGCGGGCGCACCGGCAGGGCTGACGGCGTGGACATCCCCGAGCTCAGCGCGACCGAGATCGCCGCTCGGGTTCGCAGCGGCAGCCTGCACGCCGCTGGCCGACTACGACGCGCTGCTCTCGCCCGCCGTCGCCGGGCCGGCTCCGCTGGCCGGCGCGTGGGTCGGCAGCGGGTACCTGTCCACCTGGTCGATGTCGCCGCAGACGGTGCCCTACACCCAGCCGCGGGACCACGCCGGGCTGCCGGCGCTCACCGTCCCGGTGCTGGTGGACGGCGTGCCGCACGGCGTCCAGCTCGTCGGGCGGCCAGGAGCGGAGCGCAGGCTGCTGGATCTCGCCGCGCTCATCGAGGAGCGCGTCTAGAGCGCGGAGAGCTTCTGCCACTGCTCCCAAGACAGCGTCCAGTCCCAGATATCGCCGTCGGACGCCGAAAGCGGCACCGACGAGCCGGTGACCTCGACCGGATCGCCGTAGAGCACCGAGTCGTAGTAGGCCTTGGCGTCGTTCGTGGACAGGTTGACGCAGCCGTGGCTGACGTTGGAGCTGCCCTGCACGCCGGTCGTAGCGGGGTTGGCGTGGATGAACTCGCCGTTGTTGTTGATCCGCACGGCCCACTGCACCACGACGTCGTACTGGTAGCGCTGGCTGATCATGCGCTTGTCGTTGATCCGCTCGGTGACGACGTGGATCCCGGAGCGGGTGTTGCGGTCGGGGTCGGAGTCGAGGCCATAGCTCGCCGGGTAGCTGGCCACCTGGGCGCCGTCGCGCATCACGATCATCTGGAAGCTGCGCACGTCGGCCTTGACGATCTGCTCACGCCCGATGGTGAACACCGACGTGAGGTCGTCGCCGCCGAAGTTGCCGGCCCCGAACGGCACGCCGTAGATCTTCGCGCCGACCGTGACCTTCGTGCCCGGCTTCCAGTACTCCTTGGGTCGCCAGTGCACACGCGAGCCGATGTCGGAGTCCGGTAGCCAACCCCATGCGCCCTCGGTGTCGTTGGAGGTCTGCACGCTGAGCGCCCGCTGCGCGGCGGCCCGGTCGGCGACCCGGCCGTAGAACTGAATCGTGATCGGCGCCGCGACCCCGACCACCTGGTTGTCGCCGATGTTGATCACGGCGTTGACCTTGTCGACGGGCTTGACCGTGGTGAACGACCCGCTGACTGGCGCCTTGGTTCCTCCGGAGTCGGTAGCCGTCCCGGACCAGGTGTAGGTCTTGGCGTAGCCGAGGGGCTCGCTGACGCGCCAGCTCTGCTTGTCCGGCGCCAGCTCACCGGCGACCGGCGTGCCACCTGGCGCCTGAAGGACGACGTCGGCGAGCTCACCGTCTGTGATCGTCACGGAGATCGGTGCGGTCGGGCTGACGTCGCCGGCTCCAGCCACGGGCTCGAAGGACAGGGTGGCGCCGAACTCGGTGGAGCTCGGTCCGGCGGCTCTGGTCGCCGTCACCACACCGAGAACGGCGGCCACCGTCACCGCGAGCGTCAGCAAGATCCGAGCGACGGCGGCGTTTCGGGGACCCGCGTTGAAGCTCATCCACCGCCAGTGTGCCTGCGCTCCCGCCGGCCGGCCACCGAGAGCTAGAGCTGGCAGCCCACCAGCACCGGCTCGGGATGCAGGGTTACGCCGAACGCCGCGTGCACGCCGTCGCGGACCTCGCGGGCAAGTTCCAGCAGGTCAGCGGTGCTGCCGCCGCCGCGGTGGGTCAGCGCGAGGACGTGCTTGCTCGACAGCGCGACCCGCCCGCCAGGCCCCGGGTGGCCACGCGTGAAGCCGGCCTTCTGCACGAGCGCAGCGGCGGCGAGCTTGCTCCAACCGGGCCGGGCCGGCCACCGGCGCAACCCGTTCAGCCCGGCCAGCTCCGAGTCGGGCAGCACCGGGTTGGTGAAGAACGAGCCGACGCTCCAGGTGTCGTGGTCGGACGCGTCGAGCACCATGCCCTTGCCGCGCCGCAGCTCCAGGACGGCGGCGCGCGCCTCAGCGGCCGGCACCCTGTCACCGGCGGTGACGCCGAGGGTTGCCGCCAGCTCGGCGTAGGTGATCGGGGCGCTCAGGCCGTCTGCCCGCAGCCGCAGCCGGATCCGCAGCACGATCCGGTCGGCGAAGCCCTTCAGTGCGCTGGTCCGGTAGCCGAGTCCGAGTTCGGCGGCGGGCACGTGCTCGCGGACGGCCGCCGCTCGCCGGTCGTAGAGATCGACGTCCACCAGCGCGCCGGCGATCTCCACCCCGTACGCGCCGACGTTCTGCACCGGCACCGCGCCGACCCGGCCAGGGATGCCGGACAGGCACTCCAGCCCGCCGAGCCCGTCGGCCACCGACGCGGCGACGCATGAGTCCCAGTTCTCGCCGGCCTGCACCGTCAGCAGCACCTCGTCGTCGGCGGCCCGTTCGACGCGGGTGCCGAGGTGGCCGATCCGCACCGTGCCGCCGGGCACCCCGTCGTCGCCGATCACGACGTTGGAGCCGTCGCCGAGCACCAGCAACGGCTCACCGGACGAGTCCGCGGCCCGTACGACGTCCACCAGCTCGGCTGCCGTGGACGCCTCGACGAGCCGCCGAGTGGGTCCACCGAGCCGCAGCGTCGTATAGCCGGCAAGCGACACGACGTCGTCGGACTGGGGAGACGTCACGGATGGCAACGGTAACCTTCCGATCATGCCCCGGCCCATCCGCTACCGGACCCGCTCCACGCATCCCGCCGACGCGCTGTACGCCGCGATGGTCAACCGCGACCAGCTGGAGGCGCGGCTGGCCGAGCTGGGCGGCAAGGGCGCGGAGCTGCTCGAGCACACGGTCGGCGACGGCAGCGCCCGCTACCGGCTGCGGCACGGCCTCGCCGCCGACCAGCTGCCGCCGGTGGCCCGCGTGTTCATGCCCGACGACCTGGTAATCGAGCGCACCGAGACATGGCGGCACGACGGCGAGAGCCGCTACACCGGGGACGTGCAGGTCAGCATCCCAGGTACTCCGGGGAAGGTCAGCGGCAGCCAGACGCTCGGCAGCAGCGAGGACGGCGGCAGCGAGCTGGCGATCGACGGGCAGGTCGAGATCCCGGTCCCGTTCATCGGCGGAAAGATCGAGGACATCGTCGCGACCCAGGTCGGGCAGCTCCTCGGCGCGGAGAACGAGTTCACCCAACGCTGGCTCGCGGCGAACTCCG
>JACDBJ010000343.1 GCA_013695005.1 Pseudonocardiales bacterium | reverse complement strand
AGCTGGAGCTGGCCGCGGAGCTGCTCGGCGTGGCCCGGCTCGTGTTGCTCGGCCATCGCGACTCGGGCCTGCCCGGCTGGGCAGAGGGCGCCCATCCTGACGCGCTGATCACCGCGGACGCCGACCGGCTGGCCAGGCGGGTGGCCGAGGTCGCGCTCGCCGAGGGTGCAGCGACGGTGGTGCACTACGACCCGATGGGCATCTACGGCCACCCCGACCACGTCATGGTGCACCGGGTCGGCGCACAGGCTGCGCGGCTGGCCGGCGCGACCGGCTACCAGGCGACGGTGGACCGCGAGCACTTGCACTTCGCCGGCTCGGATGCCCACCTGGTGCACGGTGCCGCCCGTGCGGTGGACCAGCTCGCCGGCGTCTGCGGCCGGGTGACCGCCGAGATCAGCCTGGCCGTGGCGGGGTCGTCGGCGCACTTGCAGTGCAAGCGGGACGCCATCGCGGTGCATGCCAGCCAGATACCGGCCGGTGCGCTGCGCGACGCCGAGTTCGGCGAGGCCTACGAGCTGGAGTGGTACCTGAGAGAGGGGCCACCAGGAGTGCTGGACCGGTTGGGCAACGTCCACGCGCTGGGTAGATCCGCGCCCGTAGGCTGATCGGCGTGGCTGCTCCTGCGGTGACCGGTCCTCCACCGGAGTCCGGGCCGGACTCCGAGTCCGGGCCGCGCCGGCTACGACTCCCCGGGCTTCCCGTCGGGCTGCGGCTCGTGGCCGCGGTGGCGGCCGGGCTGCTGCTCTACCTCAGCTTCCCGCCGCGTGCGGCCTGGTGGCTCGCCCCGGTCGCGTTCGCGATGCTCGGCGCTACGCTCTACGGCCGGCGAGCGAGGGCCGGGTTCGGCTACGGGTTCGTGTTCGGGCTCGCGTTCTACGTGCCGCTGATCGCCTGGACCAGCTCCTACGTCGGCGCGCTGCCCTGGCTGGCGCTGTCGACGACGGAGGCGGTGCTGACGGCCGTCGGTGGAGCGGCCATCGCGCTGGTGTCCCGCCTACCGGGCGCGCCGGTGTGGGCCGCATGCGTGTGGGTGGGCTCGGAGACGCTGCGGTCGGTGGTGCCGTTCGGCGGGTTCCCGTGGGGCAGGGTCGGCTTCGGCCAGCCGGAGGGGATCTTTGCGCCGGTGGCCGCGTTGGGTGGAGTGCCGCTGCTGTCGTTCGTGGTGGTGCTCGTCGGATTCGCGCTCGCCGAGCTCCTCCGCAGGGTCGCGGCGCCGGGCCGGCGGTGGGCGCTGGTTACGCTGCCGGTGGTGCTCGCGGTGCTGGCCGTAGCGGTCGGCCCGGCCGTGGCGGCGCTGCGTGCTCCGGCAGCCGACGCCAGCACGATCACGGTGGCCGCCGTGCAGGGCAACGTCCCCCAGCTCGGGCTGGACTTCAACGCCCAGCGCCGGGCCGTGCTGGACAACCACGTCGACCGCACGCTGGAACTCGCATCCGAGGTCGCGGCCGGGCGGCTGGCCCGCCCGCAGCTGGTGATCTGGCCAGAGAACTCGTCCGACATCGACCCGCTTCGCAACCCGGACGCCCGCGTCAGGATCAACCAGGCCGCGGACGCCGTCGGCGTTCCCATCCTCGTCGGGGCGGTGCTGGTGCGTCCCGACAGGCAGACCACGACCAACACGTCGCTGGTTTGGGCGCCAGGGGTGGGTCCGGTCGAGGGCAACGACAAGCGTCGGGTGCAGCCGTTTGGCGAGTACCTGCCGTGGCGGAGCTTCTTCCGGCTGTTCAGCCCCGACGCGGATCGGGCCGGTTACTTCGTCCCCGGCGACGGCCCGGGCGTGGTTCAGATGGCCGGCACCACCGTCGGGATCGGCATCTGTTGGGAGGTGGCATTCGACGACCTGCTCGCGGACAGCGTGCACAACGGAGCCGAGCTGCTGGCCGTACCGACCAACAACGCCACCTTTGGCCTAACCGAGATGACCTACCAGCAGCTGGCGATGTCCCAAGTCCGCGCGATCGAGCACGACCGGGCAGTTGTCGTCGCCGCGACCAGTGGTGTCAGTGCCATCGTCCGTCCGGATGGAACGATCATCACCCGCTCGGAGCAGTTCACACCGGCCATACTGGTGGAACAGGTCGCGCTGCGTAACACCGAAACCCTGGCCACTCGGTTGGGCTCCGTACCCGGATGGCTACTATCCGCGTTAGGGACGTTGTCGCTAGTCGTCGCGGCGGCCACCGCACGACGGCGACGACGGGACCGGCCTAGGGACGCGGCGGACTAGGAGACGACGAGGATGGCACGAGCCGGCGACGAGCCGCTGGGAGCTGCTACGGCGGCTCAGCAGTCAGGCAAGTCGGTGCAGGTCGTCATCCCGACCTACAACGAACGCGAGAACCTCGAATCCATCGTCGCTCGGCTGCACGCCGTCCTACCCGACGCCGAGGTACTGGTCGTCGACGACGCCAGCCCCGACAGCACCGGCCAGCTGGCCGACAGCATGGCCGCGGCCGATGACCGCATTCAGGTGCTGCATCGCTCCGACAAGGGTGGGCTCGGCGCCGCATACCTCGCCGGCTTCGCTGCCGCATTGCGCGGTCAGGCAGAGATCATCGTCGAGATGGACGCCGATGGCTCACATGCCCCCGAGGACCTGCCCGCCATGCTCGGCGCGCTGCAGGACGCCGACATCGTGCTCGGCTCCCGCTACGTCGGTGGCGGCCAGGTGGTGAACTGGCCGGCGCACCGCCGCTGGCTGTCCCAGGGCGGCAACCTGTACTCGCGGCTGGCGCTCGGGGTGGGGATTCGTGACCTGACCGGCGGCTACCGCGCCTTCCATCGCCGGGTGCTCGAGGAGCTCGACCTGGCGGACGTGTCCTCGCAGGGCTACTGCTTCCAGGTCGACATGGCATGGCGTGCGGTGCAGGCCGGGTTCCGGGTACGCGAGGTGCCGATCACGTTCACCGAGCGCGAGCGCGGAGAGTCGAAGATGAACTCCGGCATCGTCACCGAGGCGCTGTGGAAGGTCACCACGTGGGGCGTGTCGCACCGATTGCGCCAGCTCCGGCCGCGCAAGGAGCGGGAGAAGTCCCAGCTCAGCTGAGCCGTAACAGGCGCGCGAAGATCAGGCGCTGCGTGACCGACGACCGCGCAGCTGCTCCAGCCGCTCGGTGAGCAGCTCGTCCAGCTCGGCGGTGGTACGGCGCTCCAGCAACATGTCCCAGTGCGTGCGCGGCGGCTTGACCTGCTTCTGCTCGGGCTCCGCGCCGTCGATCAACTTGGACACGCTGCCGTGCAACCGGCACTCCCAGACCGCGGGCGGCTCGACGTCGTCGCTGAAGGGAACCGCGAAGTCGTGACCCTTCGGGCAGGCGTAATGGATGGACCGCCGCGGCGCAAGATCGTGGTCGCGGTCGGTCTCGTAGCTGACAGCTCCGAGACGGCTGCCGCGCAGGACACGGTCTGCCATGGTGTGGTCCTTCCTCTCTGCCGAGGGGACTCCCCTCGACCGGTGCGTCAGGTGTAACGTCCGAAAGGCGGGTGTTCGTTCCCCACCAGGCGGAAGATATTTGCGCTAGCGCACCCAGCACGAGTTCACGCACGCCTTGTGACGTCCGCACACATGAGTGTCCCGCACCGCGCGGTTGTACGCACGCAGTTGTGACGCGGTCGCAGTATGTGACCTAAGTCACACCTCGCTCAGCTGTTCGTCGGGTGCGCCGGCGGCGACCGGCGGCCTGACCCGCCACAGCGCCAGCAGCCCCAGCGCGAGCACCAGCAGGATGCCCACGATGCCCGCACGGTCGGAGCCGAAGACGAGGGTGAAGAACCCGACTAGCGTCGGCGCCAGGAACGACACGGCCCGCCCGGTGGTGGCGTAGAGGCCGAACATCTGCCCTTCCCGCCCGTGCGGGGTCAGCCGGGCCAGGTAGGTGCGCGACGAGGACTGCGCCGGGCCGACGAACAGCGTCAGCGTCAGCCCGAAGATCCAGAACGCCGTCGGACCCGAGAGGAAGAGCAGGATCGTTCCGCTCGCGAGCATGCCGACCAACGAGACCACGATGACCGGTTTGGGCCCGATCCGGTCGTCGAAACGTCCGCCGACGATCGCTCCGAGCGCGGAAATCACGTTGGCGGCGACGCCGAACAGCAAGACGTCGGCCGCACTGATCCCGTAGACCGTCACCGCCAGCACCGCCCCGAAGGTGAAGATCGCCGCCAGCCCGTCGCGGAACAGGGCGCTCGCGCCGAGGAAGTACACCGTGTGCGGGTGGCTGCGGTACAGATCGCGCAGGTCGCGGATGAGCTTGCCGTAGGAGGCGAAGAAGCCGAGCCGCTCGTCCTTCGGTACTCCGGTGATCTCCGGAACCTTGAACAACACCGGCAGCGCGAAGATCAGGAACCAGAGGCCGGCGACCAGCGCGACGACGCGGATGTTCATCCCGCCGTCGGTGCTGACGCCCAGCAGGCCGCGGGTGTCGCCCTCACCGGCGATGAACAGCACGTAGACGGTCAGCAGCAGCACGATGCCGCCGAAGTAGCCCATCGCCCAGCCGAAGCCCGAGACCCGACCAATGTTCTGCGGCGTGGAGATCTGGCGCATCATCGCGTTGTAGGACACCTCGGCGAGCTCGAAGAAGATCGATCCGAGGGCGAGCAAGCCGAGGCCGAGCCACAGGTACTGATACTCGTTGCGGACGAAGAAGAGCGCCAGCATGGAAACGACGACGAGCCCGGTCCAGACCCCGAGCGAGAGTCGCCGCCGCCCGCCGGCGTCGCTGCGTTGACCGGTCACCGGCGCGAACAGGGCGATGACCAGGCCGGCGAGCCCGAGCGCCCAGCCCAGGTAGCTGTTCGCGCTGATGTCGCCGGGCAGGTCGTCGCCGACCGAGTCGGTCAGGTAGACCGAGAAGACGAAGGTGAGGATCACGGCGTTGAACGCCGCCGAGCCCCAGTCCCACAGGCCCCAGGCCACGATCTGTCCACGACGGCCGGTGGGGGTGGAAGGAGACTGCTCGACAGAGGCGCTGCTCACGCTTGCAGAGCCTAGGGCCGCGAGGACGACGTCGACCATTGACCGCGCCGACGCAGCACGTCGCGCAGCAGGTCAGGTCGGTCGGACAGCAGGCCGTCCACGC
>JACDBJ010000322.1 GCA_013695005.1 Pseudonocardiales bacterium | reverse complement strand
GGGCGCGCCACCGCCCGCTACGGCGTGCTGCAGGCCGAGGCGACGATCGCCTGGACGAAGGAAGTGCGGGCCTTGCTGGAGGAGACGCAGGACGAGCCGGACTAGCTCAGAGGTCCGGGAACCAGAGCTTGATCTCGCGGGCGGCGGACTCGGCGGAGTCTGATCCGTGCACGAGGTTGAACTGGGTCTCGAGGCCGAAGTCGCCACGGATCGTGCCCGGCGTGGCCTTCTCCACCGGGTCGGTGCCGCCGGCCAGCTGCCGGAATGCCGCGATGGCTCGCGGTCCCTCCACCACCGCCGCCAGCACGGGCCCGGAGGTGATGAACTCCAGCAGGTCGGCGAAGAACGCCTTGCCGTCGTGCTCGGCGTAGTGCTGCGCGGCCAGCTCGCGGTCGACCGTGCGCAGCTGCATGGCAGCCACGTCCAGGCCCTTGCGCTCGATGCGGGAGATCACCTCGCCGATCAGTCGGCGTGCGACGCCGTCGGGCTTGACGAGTACCAGGGTTCGTTCGCTCACGCGTGCGACCCTAACTGGCCGGCCACCTGCCGCCGCAGCCGGAGCAGACCCAGCCAGATCGCGGTGAAGATCAACCCGAGCACGCCGAGCACGAACACCAGAAGCCCGCTGGCGATCATGGCGAGCTGCAACCCCAACGCGACCCACAGCGCCCACGGTCGCCGCAGCAGAAAGGCGGTCACGATCATGGCCGCCGCCAGGGCGAGCACCAGCCCGACACCCAGCGCTCCGCCGCTGTCGCCGAACTTCGTCAGCACCAGTAGGGCGAGCAGGACGGCGATCGACTCCAGGATCAGCGTCGCGGCCATGACACCGCGCAGCCCCTTCATCGGGTCCCGTGGGGCCGGCTCTGCTGCCGGGTTGGGTTCGGCGGTGCTCACTCCGGCTCCTTGCCGAACAGGGTCCGGGCCTCTCCCGCGGTGACCACCGATCCGGTGATCAGTACTCCCCCGGCGTGCTCGGCCTCCTCAGCCAGCTCGATCGCCCGCTCGACGGCGTCGTCCAGCCGCGGCTCGACGAGGACCCGGTCTTCCCCGAAGACCTGCACGGCGATCGCCGCCAGCTCGTCGACGTCGGCCGACCGCGGCGAGGAGTTTCGGGTGATCACCAGCTCGTTCAGTACTGGCTCCAGCTCGGTGAGCATCCCGTGGGCGTCCTTCTCGCGCATTACCGCGACCACTCCGACCAGCGGGGACACCAGGGCAAACTCGGACTCCAGCGCCGCGGCCAACGCGCGTGCACCGTGCCGGTTGTGCGCGGCGTCGGTGAGGATCGTCGGGCCGGTCGGCTCGGCGCGCAGCCGCTCCAGCCGGCCGGGCAGCCGGAGCCCCGCGAAGGCCTCGCGGACGGCGTCGATGTCCAGCTGCTGGTCCCCGCCGGCGCCGAGCAGCGCCTCGGCTGCCGCCAGCGCGACCACCGCGTTGGTCGCTTGGTGCACGCCGTGCGCGGGGACGAATACGTCGTCGTAGACGCCACCGAGGCCTTGCAGCCGCAACAGCTGCCCACCCACGGCCAGCCGCCGGTCCAGCACCCCGAACTCCATGCCCTGCCGGGCCACCGTCGCGCCGAGGTCCGCGCAACGCTCCAGGAGAACCGCGGCGATCTCCGCAGGCTGCTGCGCCAGCACCGCGATCGAGGCGGGCTTGATGATCCCGGCCTTCTCCCTGGCGATCCCGAGCACGTCGTCACCGAGGTACTCGACGTGGTCCACGCCGATCGGCGTCACGACGCTGACCGCGCCGTCGGCGACGTTAGTGGCGTCGAACGCGCCGCCGAGCCCGACCTCGATCACAGCGGCCTCCACCGGTGCGTCGGCGAATGTGGCGAACGCCATCGCGGTGAGCACCTCGAACTTGCTCAGCGCCGGCTCGCCCTGCCTGGTCTGGGCCGCGTCGACCATACCGAGGTACGGCGTGATCTCCCGGTAGGCCTCGACGTAGCGCCCGGGGTCGATCGGCGTGCCGTCGAGGCTGATCCGCTCGGTCGCCAGCTGCAGGTGCGGGCTGGTGTAGCGGCCGGTGCGCAGATTGGCGGCGGCGAGCAGTGCGTCGGTCATCCGCGAGGTGGACGTCTTGCCGTTGGTGCCGGCGATGTGCACGACCGGGTAGGCCCGCTGCGGCGAGCCGAGCAGGTCGACCAGCGCGGCAATCCGCTTGAGCGACGGCTCGATCACCGTCTCGGGCCAGCGCCGGTCCAGCTCGGCCTCGACGGCCCAGAAGTCGGCCAGCCCCGCGGTGCTCACCCCGACGGCAGTGCGGCGAGCTGAGCGGTGATCCGCTCGACCTCGCCCTCCGCGGCCTGCCGCCGCTCGCGGATGCCGGCGACGACGTCGGCGGGCGCGCGCTGGGTGAACTTCGGGTTGCCGAGCTTCGCCTCGGTTCCGGCTAGCTCCTTCTGGGCGGCTGCGAGGTCCTTGCCCAGGCGAGCCCGCTCGGCGCCGAGGTCGATTGTGCCC
>JACDBJ010000246.1 GCA_013695005.1 Pseudonocardiales bacterium | reverse complement strand
CTGGTGCTGCTCGACGAGCCCGCCGCCGGGCTCGACCTCGGCGGCCGGGAGGACCTGGTCAGCCGGCTGTCGACGCTGGCCGCCGACGCCGACGCGCCGACCTGCGTGCTGGTCACCCACCACGTCGAGGAGATCCCGCCCGGCTACACCCACGGCATGCTGCTGCGCGAGGGCAAGGTCGTCGCGCAGGGGCTGCTGAGCGACGTGATGACCGACGAGAACCTCTCGGCGACCTTCGACCTGCCGCTGCAGGTGCAGCGCCGCCGCGACCGCTACACCGCCTGGCGCCGGTGACGCGGCGCCGACGCCGGTAACCTCGCCGCTCGTGGGCGAATTCGTCAGGCTCGAGGTCGACGGCGGCATCGGCACGATCCGGCTGGACCGACCGCCGCTGAACGCGCTGAGCCGCCAGATGCAGGACGAGATCGGGGCCTGCGCCACCGAGGCGTCCGAGCGGGCCGATGTCCGAGCCGTGGTGGTGTACGGCGGCGAGAAGGTGTTCGCCGCCGGCGCCGACGTCAAGGAGATGGCGGCCATGTCCTACTCCGATATCGCGCCGGTGGCCCGCCGGGTGTCGGCCTGCCTCGGCGCGCTGGCGGAGGTCCCGAAGCCGACCGTCGCCGCGATCACCGGCTACGCCCTAGGAGGCGGCCTCGAGGTCGCGCTGGGCTGTGACCGCAGGGTCGCCGGCGACAACGCCAAGCTCGGTCAACCCGAGACGCTGCTCGGCGTGATACCTGGTGGCGGCGGCACCCAGCGGCTGGCTCGGCTGGTCGGCGCCCCGCGGGCCAAGGACCTGATCTACACCGGCCGGTTCGTCGAGGCCGACGAGGCGCTGGCCATCGGGCTGGTCGACGCCGTGGTCGCGCCGGACGAGGTGTACGCGGCGGCGCGGTCCTGGGCGGAGCAGTTCGCAGCCGGCCCGGCGCTGGCGCTCGCGGCGGCGAAGCGGGCGATCGACGGCGGGCTTGAGGTCGACCTGCGCTCGGGGTTGGACCTGGAGAGCGAGCTGTTCGCCGCCCTGTTCGCCACCGAGGACCGGGCGATCGGCATGCGGTCGTTCGTGCAGGACGGTCCCGGCAAGGCCGAGTTCAGCGGTCGGTGAGCATGCCCCCCGACGTGACTGCAGACCCTGCCCGCAACCCGCATCCCAGCGCGGAGCACCTGGCGGCCGCCCGTCACGACCCCAAGCTCGCCAACGTGCTCTACCACGACTGGGAGGCCGGCAGCTACGACGAGAAGTGGTCGATCTCCTACGACCAGCGCTGCATCGACTACGCCGCCGACCGCTTCCGGGCGGTGGCCGGCGAGGTCGGCTGGCCCTACCGGCGGGCCCTGGAGGTCGGCAGCGGCACCGGGTTCTTCCTGCTCAACCTCATGCAGGCCGGGGTGGCCTCGCAGGGCTCGGTGACCGATCTGTCCCCGGGCATGGTGGAGGTCGCGGTGCGCAACGCGGCTCGGCTGCAGCTCGACGTCGAGGGCAGGGTCGCCGACGCCGAGCGCATCCCCTACGACGACGCCTGCTTCGATCTCGTCGTGGGGCATGCCGTGCTGCACCACATCCCGGACCTCCCGGCCGCGATGCGCGAGGTGCTGCGGGTGCTTCGGCCGGGCGGGCGGTTCGTCTTCGCCGGCGAGCCGACGACGGTCGGCGACTTCTACGCCCGCGGCGTCGCCCGTGCCACCTGGTGGGCCACCACCAACCTGACCAGGCTCGAGCCGCTGCGCTCATGGCGCCGGCCGGATGCGGAGCTGCACGAGTCCTCCCACGCGGCGGCGCTGGAGGCGGTGGTCGACCTGCACACGTTCGACCCGGGGGACCTCGAGCGGCTGGCCGTCGACGCGGGCGCGGAGCACGTGCGGGTGGTGACCGAGGAGTTGACCGCGGCCCTGTTCGGCTGGCCGGTGCGGACGGTCGAAGCCGCCGTCCCGCCCGGCAAGCTCGGCATGCGCTGGGCGATGTTCGCCTACCGCAGCTGGCAGGCGCTGTCCGCGCTGGACGCCACGGTGCTGTCGCGGGTGGTGCCGAGGAGCTGGTTCTACAACGCTCTGCTGACCGGCACCAAGCCGCTCGGATAGCCCAACGCCGCCCTCTAATGGAGTAGTCGGGGCTCACTTACCGTCACGACGCTGGCATCGCCGCGCTGCCGCCAGCGGCAGCCGGATGAGGTGCACGGGCCGGACGGGTGCTGGGCGCATGATCATCCGCTGTGATGGCCGGCTGCTGACAACATCAGCTCACCAGGTCGGACGGCGCGGAGGGCGGTGGGTGATGAGCCTGCTGGAGCACACCGCCGTCACGTCGTACCAGCCGGCGCGGATCCACCTGCAGCCGATCACCGTCATGGTGATGGACGACACCGCCCGCGACACGATGGGGGCGAGCCTCGACGCGCCTGGTGTCCGGGTCGTCGCCACCCCTGCCGACGCTGTGATCCTGGCCCGGCTGGCGCCGCCGGCCCGGCCCGAGGTCGTGGTGCTCGACCTGCAGAACACGTCGGCGGTCGACGCGGTGCAGGCCGTTCTCGCCACGATCCCGGACGCCAGGGTGCTCGTGGTCTCCGCCGGCGGCGCGCCGGCCAAGATTGCCGACCTGATCGCCGCCGTGCGCGGGCCGGTTCCCCCTGGTCACGCCGCGGCCGGTCCGCGGCTCACCGGGCGGGAGACCGAGGTGCTGCGGCTCGTCGCGACCGGGCTCACCGCCCGCCAGATCGCCAACCGGCTCGTGCTGTCCCGGCGCACGGTCGAGAACCATGTGCAGCGGGTGATGGGCAAGCTGCAGCTGCACAACCGCGTCGAGCTGGTCCGGTTCGCGATCGCCACCGGCCTGGCCTGAGTCGCGGGGCACGTCCAGGCCAGCAAGATCAACGGACGCTGTTGCTGTTCGCAGCCACGTCTGACAGCAGTGGCGTCCCCTTCACGCGTCCAGGCTGCGCAGCCGGTTGAGCACGGTCGCGTGCAGCGCGGCGATGTCGGTGTCGCGTGCGACGGCCACTGTCGCGGCCGACGCAGTCCGGTCGACGACCGTTGCGCCGCGGGCCGGGCCGAGGTCGCAGGCCACCTCCAGGGCCAGCGCCGCCGTGCTCAGCGTGCCGGGGACCGCCGCCTCCAGCACTGCCACCGCGTCGTGCAGGGCCACGCCGTCGAAGCCGTAGCGCTCGGTGTAGCGCGCCCGGTAGTGCCCAACCAGCCCGGCCAGCGCCGCACACCGCGGTCCGGCGTGGGCCAGCGCGTCGAGCCAGCCACCGGGAACGGCGCAGCGCACCGTCAGGTCCAGCGGGACCATCGTCACCGCCAACTCCGGCCGGCAGAGCACCCGCTGCGCCGCCTCCGGATCGGAGTAGATGTTGAACTCCGCGGCGCCGGTGGTGTTACCGACGGTCATCGAACCGCCCATCACCACCACGCGGCCGACGTTCGCCAGCAGCTCCGGGTGCACGGCGAGCAGCAGCGCGACATTGGTCAGCGGCCCGATCGCGGCGATCGTCACCGGCGTGCTCGACGCCCGGAGCAGCTCGGCCATCACGTCGACGGCGCCGCGGGGGTGCAGCGCCGTGGTCGGCTCCGGC
>JACDBJ010000243.1 GCA_013695005.1 Pseudonocardiales bacterium | reverse complement strand
CGCGTGGGGAGACCGTCGCCTCCAGGTGACTGTCTCCCCACGACGAGCGCCAGGATCAGCTGGGACGCAGGCCCCACTCGAGGACGTTGTACGGCGGTCCGTCGAGCGAGGAGTTGTTCCGCACGTTGCCCACGTTGTTGCGCAACGCGATGAACGTCGGCTTCTGATACAGCGGAAGCATGAACGCGTCCGCCCAGATCAGCTTGTCGGCGTCGTTCAACTTCTTGCGCGCCTCATCGACGTTGGTCGAGGCTGCCGCTTCGTTGAGCAGCCTGTCGACCTCTGGGTTGGAGTACTTCCCGTAGTTGCCGCCCTGGCTGGTCACGAAGGCCTGCTGGGCGTTGGCGAACGGGAACGGTGAGCTGACGAAGGCGTACACGATGACGTCGAAGTCCGTCGACGACAGCGTCTTGCCCAGTGCGTCGGTGGGCTGGATCGTCACGGTGACACCGAGTTGCTTGGCGTACTGGGCGAACAGCTCACACTGGCTCTGCCGAATGGCGTTGCCGACGGTGTACCGGATCCGCAACGGTGGGACCGCCTGCCCGTCCGGTGCGACCAGCGCAGTACCCACACCCTTGTAGCCGGCATCGGTCAGGATCTTCTTCGCCTTCTCGATGTCTCCACTTCCTTGACCGCTTCCACCTGCGGTGTCCTCGAAGCCGGGCTGGTTGGACACGAAGCCGTGGCTGTTCAAGGGCTTGACGTCCTTGTTGAACTGTCCAACGGTCTTGTCGATGATCTCCTGACGGTTGACCGCCGTATACAACGCCTCACGCAGTGGCTTCGCCGCGAGGAACGGGTTGGTCATGTTGAAGTCGAAGTGCTCCCAGGTCAGGCCGAGACCCTGGGTCTGCTGCACGCCCGGGATGTTCTGCACCTGTTGAACCAGGTCCACCTGCGCCTGCGGGTAGATGACCTGCACCTCGTTGTTCTGCAGTGCGGTCGGCTCCTGCGTCGCGTCGGTGATCACCCGGAAGATGACCCGGTCGAGCTTCGGCTTCGTCGCGCCGTACCACTTCGGGTTCGGCACGGTGGTGAGAGCGACGTTGGGGTCCCACTTCTCGACCTTGTACGGGCCGCCGGTGTAGTTCGGCACAGTCGCGGCGAAGTAGTCGGTGGCCGCCTTCAGGCCGGCTGGGGTGTTGACGTCGCCCTGCTTGGCGCCGATGTGCGCCGGGTAGAGCGGGGCACCGGAGGACCACAGGTTCTGCCAGTCGGTGTACGGCTTGGCGAAGGTGGCGGTCACGGTCTTTCCGCCGTCGGAACCGACTACCGAGGCGAGCTGGTCGTACCCGGTGGTCAAGGCAGGCTCGCAGTCCGGGCAGTCCTTACCGTTCTGGACCTTCCAGTTGAAGACGAAGTCGTCAGCGCTGATCGGTGTTCCGTCGTCCCACGCGGCCTCAGTTTTGATCTTGTAGACGATCGTCTGCGGGTCGGTGCTGGTCTGCTCCGCGGAGACGAGCATGTCCTTGTTCAGCCCGACGTTGAGGTCGGGAAGGGTCACGAAGGTGTATGGCAGCACACCCTTGAGGGCCATCGCGGACTCGAAGACGTTACCCTCGCTGGTGGTCACGTTCCAGTTCTCGATGTTCTTCTCGATCGCGAACGCGAGCTGACCACCCTGCTGGAGGTTGTCCGCCGAGTTACAGGTCAGCGGGTTCTGCCCGCAGTCAGCCAGTCCGCCGCCGCCTGTGCTGCTGCCGCTACCGCCGCCGGAACACGCCGACAGCACCAACGTCGATGCCGCGATCAGTGCCACGGCGGACCATGCCGCCCTTGGTCTCTTCATGGCTTGACTGCCTCCCTGGGGTTCACGCCGTCGTCGTGCGACGGCGCGCAACGCCGATGCATGGAGCAGACCTTCACGTAAACCCTGGGCCGGCGCAGCTTCTGAGACCAAAGAGTGACCCTCCGGCGACTCAGCGCTGCATATTCGATTACCCGCCGGTAACGTCTGGCGCTCAGCCGATGGGCTGCCAGCGCTGCGCCCCGGTCAGCGGCCCGGTGATCAGCGGGCCGGGCCCGGCGCCGGTGGCGGCGGCCGCGCGGTTGGTCACCGCAAGCACGCTGACCACCTGGAACAGCGGGATCGCCGGTAGCTGGGCCCACAGGCTGCGCTCGGCGGCCGCGATGGCCTCGCCGGCGGGCACCTTGCCGACCAGGACGGCGTCGAGCAGGGGCTGCAGCGCCGGGAAGCAGTAGCCGGTGGGCCCCGGCGGCGGGTCGGGCAGCGACTGCGTGGGGGCCGGACAGCCGTAGTCCGAGGCCAGCTCGGTGGCCGGGTCGCCGCCGACGGTGCGGGGTAGCACCATGACGTCGACGCGGACCGGCCCGGTGGCCTCCGGCGTGCGCGGGCGGGTCGTCGCGGCCGCGGTAGTGGTCGGAGCGGCCGACGGCGGTCCGGTCACGGTGGTCAGCGGGGCGGGCTGGAC
>JACDBJ010000456.1 GCA_013695005.1 Pseudonocardiales bacterium | reverse complement strand
GGGCCGGCGCGGACGCCGTGCTCGCCGCGAGCGTGTTCCATTTCGGGCAGCTGCGGATCGGCGAGGTCAAGGCGGCGCTGCGGGCCGCGGACGTGGAGGTCCGGTGAGCGGGCTGGACCCGGCGGTCGCCGCCCGGCTCAAACGCAACGCCGACGGGCTGGTGTGCGCGGTCGTGCAGCAGCAGGGGAGCGGCGAGGTGCTCATGATCGCTTGGATGGACGACGAGGCGCTGCACCGCACGCTGACCACCGGCCGGGCGACGTACTGGTCGCGCTCGCGCGCCGAGTACTGGGTCAAGGGCGAGACCTCGGGCAACGTGCAGCACGTGCACGAAGTCCGGCTGGACTGCGACGGGGACGTGGTACTGGTGACGGTCGACCAGGTCGGCACGGCCTGCCACACCGGTGACCGCACCTGCTTCGACGCCGACCTCCTGCTCACGTCCGACTAACTCCGCCCGCCCGGACCGCCGCGCGCCGTTTGGAGCCAAACTGCGCTCTCGAGCAGACCGCTGGGCGCCGTTTGGAGCCAAACTGCGGCTCGGTAAGACGGCTGGGCCGGGTCAAGCTAGCTGAGAGGGCCGGTGAGGTAGCGCTGCAGGTTGGGTGCGATGGCGGCGACCACCGTGTCGTGGTCGGCCGACGCGAGCGGTTCGAGCCGCACCACGTAGCGGACCATCCCCAGCCCGGCCATCTGGGTGGCCGCCAGCGCGGTCCGCAGCTCGGGCTGGTCCACCCCGAGCGCGCTGATCAACCGGCCGAAGATCACCCGCGTGATGAACTCGCGGAACATCGCCGCTGCGCCCTCGTGGCTGGACACGCTGCGCATCAGGGCGACGAGCGGGCCGCCTCCTGACACGTCCCACACGGTCAGGAACGTCCGGATCAGGCGCGCGGCCAGCTCCTCCGCGGGCCCGTTGAGCAGCGCGGGGATGACCTGATCCGGGTCGATCGGGATCTCCAGCGAGGCGAGGAACAGCTTGTCCTTGCCGCCGAACCAGTGGTTGACCATCGCGGGGTCGACGCCGGCGCGCTCCGCTATTACCCGAACGGTCGCCCCGTCGAAGCCCCGCTCGGTGAACTCCACCCTGGCGGCATCGAGCAGCGCCGTTCTGGTGTCCTCACCTGCGGGACGCCTGCCGCGCCGCTTTGCTCCAGGTCCAGCCGTCATGGTTCTACCGTGCCAGCAACCGCGATCACGCCGTCCGCCGGCGCAGTGTCGCCGCCCCGAGTCCTAGTGCCACCACGGCGAAGCCGGCGACCACGGCGAGGTCGGTCCACACCGCCGACGGCACGCTCACCGCGCCGGTGAGCTGGCTGATCCCGTCGACCGCGTACCGCAGCGGCATCACCCGGCTCAGTGCGTCCAGCCACCCGGCCATCTGGTCGGTGGGCACGAACAGCCCGCACAGCAGCAGTTGCGGGAACACCACGGCCGGCAGGAACTGCACTGCCTGGAACTCGGTGGACGCTAGTGAGGACAGCCCGAGCCCGAGCGCGGCGCCGAGCACCGCGTTGGCGATCGCCAGCACGACCAGCACCGTGACCGACGCCGGTGCCGCCAGCCCGAGCAGCCACAGCGCGACGGTGCACGCCAGCGCCGCTTGGAGCAGCGCCAGCAGGCCGAACGCGAGGGCGTAGCCGAGCACGAGGTCGGTCCTGCCGATCGGCGTGGTGAGCAGCCGCTCCAGCGTGCCCGAGGTGCGCTCGCGAACCATCGCCACGCTGGTCACCAGGAACATCGTGATGAACGGGAAGACGCCGAGCAGGGCGGGCCCGATCCGGTCAAAGACGCCCGGAGCGTCGCGGAACACCTCCGAAAGCAGCCACAGCAGCACGCACGGCACGACGAGCACCAGCGCCAGCGTTCTGCGGTCGTGCCGGAGCTGGGACAGCACCCGGCCCGCGGTGGTCAGGGTCAGCCGCACGTTCATCGCGACACCTCCGGGGTGGTCTCGATCAGCCGCAGGAAGGCCTCTTCCATCTCGCTGGCGCCGGTCCGGGCGAGCAGCTGGTCGGGCGCGTCGTGGGCCAGCAGCCGGCCTTCGCGCAGCAGCACGAGCTCGTCGCACCGGTGCGCCTCGTCCATCACGTGGCTGGATACCAGCAGCGTCACGCCACGCTCGCCGGACATCGACCGGAACAGCTGCCAGAGGTCACGGCGGAGCACCGGGTCGAGCCCGACGGTGGGTTCGTCGAGCACCAGCATGCGCGGCTCGGCGACCAGCGCGCAGGCGAGCGAGACCCGGCTGCGCTCGCCGCCGGACATCGTGCCGACGAGCTGCCCGCCCCGGTCGGCGAGCCCGACCATGTCGATTGCCTCGGCCGCCGAACCGCGCGGGCGGCCGTGCAGCGCGGCGTGGTAGCCGACGTTGGCGCCCGCGCTCAGGTCGGGATAAACCGACGGCGACTGGGTCATATAGCCGATCTCGCGGCGCAGCAACGGCTCACCGGCCTCCCGGCCGAGGACCTGCACCGAGCCCTCGTAGCGCTGCAGCCCGACGATGCACCGCATCACCGTGGTCTTGCCACTGCCGCTCGGTCCGAGCAGCCCGGTGACGATGCTGTCGGCGACGCTCAGGTCGATCCCGCGCAGCACAAGCCGTCCGCCGCGCACCACATCGAGCCCGCTGATCTCGATGGCAGCCATACGGCTCACCTCTTTTCATTCAATGTTGAAAAGGTAACGCGGTGGTACGGGGTCGTCAATACCGTGGGCGGGCGGGGCCGGGCGCCCGGC
>JACDBJ010000216.1 GCA_013695005.1 Pseudonocardiales bacterium | reverse complement strand
CCGTGGCACCGTGGCCGGGCACGTTCCCGAATCCGGTCGCATCGAGGCGCTCGGCGCCCTGGTTGTCGGCGTGCGCGACGATGGCCTGAGCCAGCGGGTGTTCGGAGTTGCGCTCCACGGCCGCGGTCAGCGCCAGCAGCTCGTCTTCACCGATGCCCCGGGCGATCAGGTCGGTGACCTCGGGTTCGCCCTTGGTGAGGGTGCCGGTCTTGTCCATCACGACGGTCTGGATGCGGGCCGAGGACTCCAGCGCGGCGGCGTTCTTGAACAACACGCCACGGCGGGCACCGAGCCCGGTCCCGACCATGATCGCGGTCGGGGTGGCCAGCCCGAGCGCGTCCGGGCAGGTGACCACCACGACGGTGATCGCGAACAGCAGCGCCATCGTGAGCGGTTTGTCGGAGAACAGCGCCCACGCGCCGAACGTCGCGGCGCCACCGATCAGGGCGACGAACACCAGCCAGAACGCCGCCCGGTCGGCCAGCCGCTGCCCGGGTGCCTTGGAGTTCTGCGCCTGCTGCACCAGCGAGACAATCTGCGCCAGGGCGCTGTCGGCGCCGACCTTGGTCGCCCGCACCCGCAGCGTGCCGTCGGTGTTGATGGTCGCGCCGATGACCTCGCTACCCGGTACCTTGTGCACCGGCAGGCTCTCGCCGGTGACCATTGACTCGTCGACCTCGGACTCGCCGTCCTCCACGACGCCGTCGACGGCGATCTTCGACCCGGGCCGGACCAGCAGCAGGTCGCCGGCGACGACCTCGGCGGTGAGGATCTCGACCTCGCGACCCTCCCGCAGCACCACGGCCTCGGCCGGGGCGAGATCGAGCAGCGCCCGCACGGCGTCGTTGGCGCCACCGCGGGCGCGCATCTCGAACCAGTGGCCCAGCAGCACGAACGCGGTCAGCACGGTCGCGGCCTCGTAGAACACCTCGCCGCCGCCGGTCAGCGTGACCACCAGGGAGTAGCCCCAGCCGGCGCCGACCGCGACGGCGACCAGGACCATCATGTCCAGGGTCCGGGCCCGCAGCGCCCGCACCGCCCCGTCGAAGAAGATCCATGCCGAGTAGAAGATCACCGGCAGGCTCAGCAGCAGCGAGAAGACGTCGTCGCGCAGCCCGAACGGAGCCGGGACGCCGAAGCCGAGCACCTCTCGACCGATCGGTGACCAAAGCAGCACCGGTATCGACAGCACCGCCGCGACCAGGAAGCGGTTGCGCATGTCGGTGACCATCGCCGCCATGGACATCTCGCCGTGCCCGCCGTGACCCATCGCCTCGTGTGGCGAAGCCCCCTGGACGGGGGCGCGATCGGCAGTGGCGGCGGGATGACCGGCGGGTTCAAGCATCGGGTCGCACACATGCCCAGGCACCGACATCCCCCGGCAGTGATACCCGCAGTCGCGCACCCATCCGGCCAGCTCCGCCACGGAGGTCCGCGTCGGGTCGTAGCTGACGGTGGCCGACTGCGCGACAGGATTGGCCTGCACCGACCGCACGCCCGATCGGCGGCCCAGCACCGCCTCCACCACCCGCTTCTCGGTAGCCCACTGCACACCGGACACCTCGATGACACACGTCACAAGGCTGCCGTCGTCGCGGCGATGGCTGTCGTTCGCAGCGTCCATGTCACGTCCTGTCGAGGTCATGGTCACGGTCGGACCGACGCGGGGGCCGGGGACTCCATTCCAGAAATTACCCTAGGGGGGTATAGTACACAACTGCGAGGCTCGCTCCGCCCGTCCCGCAGCTCGGCCGGGCCATCTCGATCGCGCCGCGGTGGTGCTTCGTCATCAAACAAGGTCGGCCGGCATGCGGTACAACGGGACTCTGGAGCTGCTCGAGCAGCTGGACATCTGGACGTAGCCCACCGGCCTGTCCAGGTGCCGCCCGCGCACCGCCATTCGGCGGCGGGCGATGACACTGAAACGCCGACCTTCGTTGTGAGCGGCACCGGCGCAGGTGATCAAGCATCCGGTACAGCCGTACTCGTCAGAGGTTCAATCGTGGTGGTGAAATTGGGGTGCCACGGACCGGTACGGCCTGGCGAGCTGCGGCCGACTCTCCGAAAGGCTCCCCGGTGGAACCGACCGATGGTTCGGCTTATCGGCGACCTGATCCACCAAGAGCAGCGAGGAACGTGATTGTGCCCAGCGCCAAGAAGCCCACGCGCAGCCTCCCGCACCGACCGAAGCGACGCCGAGGCCGGGCCCTGCGGCGCGGCGTGCTGGTCGCCGCGGTGGCGCTTGCTGTCGCCGTGGTGGTCGCACGCCGTACCGCATCGAGAACCAGTGGCGCGGGCTCGCGGTTGGCCTCGCCCGTCGGCACCCCATTCGCTGTGGACCCCCGGCCGCTGGCGGTGGCCGAACCAGCGGTGGGCCCAGGTGCGGCAGCCTCGGTGTCGTCAGCGGCGGTGTCGTCCTCGGCGGCGGGCTCGGGCCGCGGCTGGTCGTCGTGGCGGCGGATCGGGCTGGTCGCGACGGTGGCGTTCGGCCTGCTGACCCTGGGATACGTCATCGATCTGGTGAGCGCGGGAGGTGTGATTCCCCGTGGCGTGAGCGTGGCCGGAACAGCGCTGGGTGGGCTCGATCGATCCGCCGCTGACCAGCGCCTGCGCGAACAGCTGACTCCCCGACTGGACCAGCCGATTGCGCTGCGCTCGGGCGAGGTCTCGTTGACGATGGACCCCCGGGCAGTCGGGCTGACGCTGGACTGGACGGCGACCCTCGACCGGGCCGCCGCCCAGCCGCTGAACCCGTGGATACGGCTGCGATCGCTTTTCGCCACCCGAGAGGTCGGCGTGGTCGTCCGGGCCGACGCAGCTGCCCTGTCGCGGTCACTGCAAGCTCTGCGATCTGCCACCGACCGTGCTCCGGTGGAGGGTGGGATCCGTTTCGAGGGCGCCCGGCCGATGCCGACCGAACCGGCGGCCGGGCAGTCCCTCGACCTGGCGGCCGCGGCCGCCGCCGTAGAACGCGAGTGGGCGTTCGGCCGCCAGATCGTGCTACCGGTCTCCCCGGTCGCGCCAACCGTCACCGCGGACGGGTTGCGCGCGGCACTAGAGCAGGTCGCCAGGCCCGCGGTGGCCTCCGGGGTGACAGTGCAAGGGGAGGGCCAGCAGGCCACCCTCAGCCCGGAACAGCTAGCCGCGGCGTTGAGCTTCGCTCCTGATCGCCAAGGTGGGCTGACACCGACGATCGACAAGGGCAAGATCGTCGATGTAGTGCGGCCCCTGTTGGCGGCCACCGGCCAGCCGGCGCGCGACGCCACGATCAGCCTGGCCACCGGCCAGCCCGTGGTCACCCCGTCGCAGGACGGCCGAGACGTGGATTACGACCGGACGCTCGCCGGGTTGCTCGATGTGCTGCGGCGCCCGACCGACCGCACGATCACCGCGGTCTACACGTCGCAACCGGCCGCGCTGACCACCGAACAAGTGGGGACGCTCGGCATCCGCGAGGTCATCGGTGAGTTCACCACCGGCGGCTTCGCCGCCGACTCCGGGATGAACATCCGCCGGGTCGCCGAGCGGGTGAACGGCGCGATCGTCGCGCCCGGCCAGACATTCAGCCTCAACGGCTACACCGGTCCACGCGGTGCTGCGCAGGGCTACGTGGCGGCCGGGATCATCGAGAACGGGGTACCCGGCCGCGGCGTGGGCGGCGGTATCTCGCAGTTCGCCACCACGTTGTACAACGCGTCCTACTTCGCCGGCATGGCCGATGTCGAGCACGCCGAGCACAGCTTCTACATCAGCCGCTACCCGGTGGCGAGGGAGGCTACGGTGTTCGAGGGCAAGATCGACCTGGTGTTCCGCAACGACGGGTCAACCGGCGTCCTCATCCAGACCGTGTGGACCCCGTCCTCGATCACCGTGCGGCTGTGGGGCACCAAACGGTACGACGTCACATCCACCACCGGGCCCCGCACCAACTTCACCTCTGGATCGACCAGGACGCTGCCCGCTGGGGCGCGCTGTCGACCAAGCGGAGGCATCAACGGGTTCACCGCCACTGATACCCGGACCCTGCGTGAGCTACAGACTGGAGCCATCCGACAGGAGACCCGCACGGTGACCTACCAGCCGGCACCCAACGTCGTGTGCGGGACCGACTGAGCGCTTGCCGGGACACGCCGTGTCCCGCGTGGCCACCACGGGTCACCGCCTGGATCAAGGCGCAGCGACCAGCTCACGACAGGCTTGCTCGCTCGTCCAGGTTGGTCATAGGGCACCCGGCTGCTGCGCGGCTACCACAAACGCGGTGGGCGCCCAGCTGAAACGTGTCAGAGCGGAGGGCGCAGCCCAGCCAGCGTGACGGTGACGAGCCGGTGGACCGCGGCCTTGGACGGCAGGGTGCTGGCTGCTGTCAGGGCATGTAGGCAGTAGCTCGCGAGTTCGTCAGGCGCGACATCGTCGCGGAGGTGCCCGGTTGCGGCGCCCTCGGTGAGCAGGTCGCGGATCATGTCGCGGAGCTGGTGCTGTGCCCGGGTGACCTGCTCGTCGCGGTGCAGGAACGCAGCGAGTTCGGTGTTGTGCTGGCCGTCGGAGTCGTGGGAGATCAGGGCGTAGGCGTTGAGCACGGCTTCGAGCCGTTGGTAGGGGTCGCCGGCCTGGTCGCGGACTCCGGCGAGATGTTCGAGGTGGCCGGTGATCTGACGGTCGTGCCAGGCGAGCAGGAGTGCTTCGACGTCGGGGAAGTACTTGTAGAGAGTCGCGCGTCCGATGCCGGTCTGTTCGGCGATCCGTGACATCGTCACCGACAGCAGGCCGTGCTCGGCCACTAGAGCCGCCGCGGCGTCCAGGGTCGCGTCGATGACCGCGCGGCGGTGCGCCTCGATCGTGTCGGTCCACAGCTTCGGCACCAGTGCACTATACGTCACGCCGATACAGCGACACTTAGATTCGACATCGACGTATTGTCTCGATAAAGTGCGGTGCGTGCGACCGTCGCGACACAGGAGGAGTAGATGAGCGACCCGCTGCCACAACTTGACCCCGACGACGGATCGACCACCGGCGCTCCCCGCTGGGTGAAGGTGTCGTTGATCATCGCGGGTGTGGTGGTCGCGCTGCTGCTGATCCTGCTGCTCGTGCGCGGGCCGGGCGGGGCCGGCCATGGCCCCGGTCAGCACGCACCGCCGGCCACCGGCACCGAACAGGGTGTCCAGCAGCGATGACCATGACGCCGCGGCTGCGCAAGTTCGTGCTGACCACCCATGTCACGGCCTCGGTGGGCTGGCTCGGCGCGGTGGCTGTGTTCCTGGCTCTCGGAGTCATCGGCGTGAGCAGCCAGGACGCGCCCACGGTGCGCGGGGTTTACCTGGTGATGGAGCCGGCGGGGTGGTCGGTTCTGGTGCCGTTGGCTCTCGCGTCGCTGCTCACCGGGCTTGTTCAGTCGCTGGGCACCACGTGGGGCTTGTTCCGGCACTACTGGGTGCTGTTCAAGCTCGTGATCAACGTCTTGGCCACCCTGGTGTTGCTGCTGTACATGCAGACACTTGGCTACCTGGCCGACGCCGCGGCTAAGGTGAGCTCGTCCGGTGCCGACCTCGAAGGCCTGCGGAACTCATCGCCCGCGCTGCACGCCGGCGCCGCGCTGCTGTTGTTGCTGATCGCCGCGGCGCTGTCGGTGTACAAGCCGCGGGGCATGACCCGCTACGGGCAGCGTAGGGAGCAACAGCGGCGCGCGGAACGCAGCGGCGCGATGGCGCGCGCGACTGCGCCGGCCGCGCAGCCGCGGTGACGGGCACCGCGATGCTGGTCTGTGAAGCGTTCGTCGACACCGACCGGGCGCAGCGGTACGTGGACCAGCTGGCCAAGCACTTCGTCCACCAGCCCGGCGGGATACTCGCGCAGTCACAGGGCGACGGGCAGCTCCTAGTCGACTTCGGCTGGGGAACCTGCAACATGCGCCCACAACCGGACGGTCTGCTGCTGCGGGCTGAGGCCGCGGACACCGAGAAGCTCGGCTGGATCCAGCGCGGGGTCGCCGATCGGCTCGTACGGATCGGTCGCCGCGACAGGCTCGTCGTGCGGTGGAGCGCCGCCACCGCCGAGTAGGCCCGGCGGAAGCAACAGCTCGCGGCACAGCGGTGGCGTGTCACGTGAAAGGTTCGAGTACCGCCGGCCCGATACGAAGCCCCTGAGCGCGCCATTTGGCCTGGTCAACCACCTGCCAGGGCTTCGTCTGGTGTCACCTTGTGCCCCCGGGGAGGCTCCACCTACATCTGCGACGCGCGGTCAACGTTGTGAGCTGCTGCTTTCTGAATGCGTACCGGTTGTGATGCGGCGCAGGTAGTCGAGGCTCGTTGTAGACCCGCTGTATCGGCGCGATCAAGTGCTGGATGCGCCACCGAGGCCGCTCCGTGTCGGTGGATCGCGGGCCGCGAGGTGTTCGCGCGCGTGTGGGCGCGCTCAAGATGGCTGAGCCCACGGCACCTGGTCGGTATCGCTGGCCCATGATCCTTCGGGGTGGACGAGCGGTTTGTAGGTGCCGGTGTAGTCGAGTTCCCGGAGGATGAGCAGGCGCAGGTAGTCGCAGGTGAGGCGCCACGTGTCCTGAACGGTTCCCTTGCTTTCGTATACCGGCTGTTGCAGGCGGCGATGTCAGCCGGTGGAAGCAATCGAGCTGGTGA
>JACDBJ010000134.1 GCA_013695005.1 Pseudonocardiales bacterium | reverse complement strand
CCTTCGGCTACGACGAGCACGTCGAGCTGCTGGCCGCCGCGGGCGCCGAGGTGGCTGTCGTCGACCCGCTGCGCGACGAGGCGCTCCCCGCTGGGACGGCAGGCCTGGTGCTTCCGGGCGGGTTCCCCGAGGAGCACGCCATCGAGCTGTCGGCCAACGAGCCGCTGCGGGCCGCGGTCTCCGCGCTGGCGGCCACTGGTGCACCAGTGCTCGCCGAGTGCGGCGGGCTGCTCTACCTGGGCCGCGAGCTGGACGGCCAACCGATGTGCGGCGTGCTGCCGGTCGTCGGGCGGATGGGGGCGCAGCTCACCCTCGGGTACCGCGACGCGGTGGCGCCCATGGAGTCGGCTGCGTTCGCGGCCGGACAGCGGGTGACGGGCCACGAGTTCCACCGCTGCACGGTGACCCCGACTGCGAGCGACCCGCCGGCATGGCGGTGGTCGGGGAGGGCGGACGGCCACCTGCGCGACGGGGTGCACGCGTCGTTCCTGCACACCCACCCGGCGGGCGTCCCGGGAAGCGTCGCGCGGTTTGTCGCGCGCTGCGCGGCGGGCGCACACTGTGCCGGTGTCTGACGGGCCGATGGCAGCGGGCAAGGTGACCTTCGTCGGGGCCGGGCCGGGCGCGGCTGACCTGATCACGCTGCGCGGCGCCCGCCGGATCGGCGAGGCCGACGTGATCATCTGGGCGGCCAGCCTCGTCACCGAGGAGTGCGTCACCGAGCATGCCCGCACGGATGCCGACCTGGTGGACTCCTCGCAGCTCACACACGACGACGTGCTGGCGATCTACCGCCGCGCTGTCGACGAGGGCCTGCAGGTCGCCCGGGTGCACTCCGGCGACCCGTCGTTGTGGGGCGCGGTGCAGGAGCAGTACGACGCGTGCGTCGAGCTCGGGCTGGACGTGGAGATCGTGCCGGGGGTGTCGGCGTTCAGCGCGGCCGCAGCCGTCGTCGGGCGCGAGCTGACCATCCCCGAGGTCGCGCAGTCGGTGATCCTCACCCGGCTGGAGGGCGGCAAGACGCCGATGCCGCCGGGGGAGCGGGTGCGTGAGTTCGCCCGGCACGGCACGACGATGGCGGTGTTCCTGTCCGCCGCGCGCACGTCGCAGCTGGTCGAGGAGCTGCGGACCGGCGGCTATCCCGACGACACCCCGGTCGTCGTGGCGTACCGCACGAGCTGGCCCGACGAGCTGACGGTGCGTTGCCGGCTCGACGAGCTGGTGCACGAGGTCCGCGAGCGCAAGCTGTGGCGGCACACGCTGTTCCTGGTCGGCCCTGCGCTGGCCGCGGGCGGCACCCGCAGTCACCTCTACAACGCCGGGCACTTCCACACTTTCCGCAAGCCGGACCCGGCCGCCCGGCGGGAGTTGCGTCAGCGCAGGGCACCGTGACCGAGCCGGACCAGCTGCGCGAGCCGGACCTGCCCCGCACGATGAAGGACCGGCGCAACGCGCTGCGCACCGGGTTCTCCACCGGGGCGAACGCGGCGGCGGCGGCGAAGGCGGCGGCCCTGCTGCTCACCACCGAGATCGCGCCGACCAGCGTCGACATCCCCTTCCCGTCGGGCGAGCGGCACACCTTTGCTCTGCTTACCCATACGCATCACGGCGACTCGGCGACGGCGGTCGTCGTCAAGGACGCCGGCGACGACCCCGACGTCACCCACGGCGCGCACCTCACCGCCACGGTCCGCGCGACGGACGGCACCGAGGTCGAGATCGCGGGCGGCGAGGGCGTCGGCACCGTCACGAAACCGGGTCTCGGGCTGGAGGTCGGCGGGCCCGCGATCAACCCCGTGCCACGCCGGATGATCACCGAGGCGGTGCGTGAGGTGATCGAGGTCGGCGGCGTACACGTGGAGATCAGCGTGCCCGGCGGGGAGAAGATGGCCCGCAAGACCACCAACCGCCGTCTCGGCATCGAGGGCGGCATCTCGATCCTCGGCACCACCGGCATCGTGCGGCCGTTCTCGACCGCGTCGTGGCGGGCCTCGGTCGAGCAGGCCATCTCGGTGCTGGCCGCGCAAGGCGTCCCCACCGTGGTGCTGGCCACCGGCGGCCGCACCGAGCGCGGCGCGATGAGGCTGCTGCCGCAGCTGCCCGAGGTGGCGTTCGTCGAGGTCGGCGACTTCACCGGGGCGGCGTTGCGGCGGGCGGTGTCGGTCGGACTGGCCGAGGTGGTGTTCGTCGGCATGGTCGGCAAGCTCACCAAGCTGGCCGCAGGTGTACTGATGACGCACTACACCCGCTCGAAGGTCGACACCGGGCTGCTCGGCCGGATCACGTGCGCGGCCGGGGGCTCGCCCGAGCTCGCCGAGCAGGTCGACGCCGCGAACACCGCCCGGCACGCCTACGAGCTGTGGGAGTCCGCCGGGCTGCTCCGACCCAGCGGCGACGCGCTGTGCGGGCAGGTCCGCGATGTGCTGCAACGCTTCGCCGCCGAGGCCGGGCGCGAGCTGCCGGCGCGGGTGGCGATGGTCGACTTC
>JACDBJ010000100.1 GCA_013695005.1 Pseudonocardiales bacterium | reverse complement strand
GTCCGCGGGGGCGCCCGTGCTCTCCCGGATCGGGGCGTTCGTGGAGGGCCCGGGCTTCCTGCCGCACGCGACCGGCCTGGAGAACCTGCGGCTGTTCTGGGGGTCGACCGGGCGCCCCGAGGGCGAGGCGCACCTGGCGGAGGCCCTGGAGATCGCCGGCCTCGGCGAGGACGTGCACCGCAGGGTCAAGACGTACAGCCAGGGCATGCGCCAGCGCCTCGCGATCGCCCAGGCGATGCTCGGCCTGCCCGACCTGCTGGTGCTCGACGAGCCCACCAACGGGCTGGACCCGCCACAGATCCACGCGATGCGCGAGGTGCTGCAGGACTACGCCGCGACCGGCCGCACCGTGCTGCTGTCCAGCCACCTGCTGGCCGAGGTGGAGCAGACCTGCAGCCACGTCGTCGTGATGCACCACGGCAAGGTCGTCGCCGACGGCCCGGTTGCCGAAATCGTCGCCGGCGGCGGCCACGCCAGCTTCACCGTCGACGACCCGTCACGGGCCGCGAACGTCCTACGCAGCGCCAACGGTGTGCGCGGCGTGGAGATCGTCGAGGGACTTGTGCATGCCGACCTCAACGGGATGCCGCGGGCGTCGGCGGTCGACGCGCTGGTTCGGTCCGGGGTGGCCGTAGAGGCGGCCGGTCCACGCCGGCGCCTTGAGGACGCGTTCCTGCAGCTGGTCGGAGAGGACGCCCGCCCATGACGACTCTGGAGACGCCCACCGAGGCCGCTGCACCCGGCTACCGGCCCAACCGCACGCTGCCGATCCGGGTAGAGCTGGTGCGCCAGCTCAAGCGCCGCCGCACCCAGGTCTCGCTCGGTCTCGTTGCGCTGCTGCCCGTGATCCTCTGGATCGCATTCAGCCTTGCCGAGAGCGGGCCGCCGAGCGGATCGCTGAACCTTGTCGACCTCGCCAAGACCAGCGCGGCGAACTTCACCGTGTTCACCATGTTCGCCGCGTCGACGTTCCTGCTGATCGTCGTCGTCGCGCTGTACTTCGGTGACACGGTGGCCAGTGAGGCGTCCTGGTCGAGCCTGCGCTACCTGCTGGCCATCCCCATCCGGCGAACCCGGCTGCTGCGGCAGAAGGCGATCGTCGCCGGCATGCTCTCGCTCGCGGCGCTGCTGTTGCTGCCCGCTGTGTCGTTGCTCGTCGGATCGCTGGCCTATGGCGCATCCGACCTGGTGAGCCCCGCTGGCGAGGCCGTGTCGTTCGGCGGCTCCGTGCTCCGCATCGTGATGGCCGCGCTCTACCTCGCCGTGCATCTGAGCTGGGTGGCCGGGCTGGCGCTGCTGTTGTCGGTGAGCACCGACGCGCCGCTGGGCGCGGTCGGCGGTGCGGTGCTGGTGTCGATCGTCTCGCAGATCCTGGACCAGATCACCGCGCTGGAGGGGCTGCGCAACTGGCTGCCGACGCACTACGCGAACGCGTGGGCGGACCTGCTCGCCGACCAGATCAACTGGGACGCGATGACGAGGGGGGCGTTCTCCGCGCTGGCCTTCTGCGCAGTGTTCAGCGGGCTGGCGGTGTGGCGGTTCCACCGCAAGGACATCACGAGCTAGGCGGGCCGCTTGGACTTCGGCAGTCGGTTGACCACGTCGGTGTAGGACGAGTCGATCAGCTCGAACAGTTCGTCGTCGGGCACCTTGCCGTCGAGCTTGATCGAGTTCCAGCCGTAGCGGCCGATGTAGGGCATCACGGACACCGTGTCCGGGTAGCGCTGCCGCCACTCGCTGGCCTCGTCGGCCGTGGCGCCGCACTTCACGCCGAGGCCGTCGCCGCCGAGGAACGCAAAGATCTTGCCGCCGACCTTGGCGACCTGGTCGCCCTCCCACGGCTCGTCGGGCACCGCGCCCGGCTTCGCCATGCAGTACGCCACCATCTCGTCGTGCGTCATGCGCAGATCCTCGGGGCTAGGCTGCCGCTGTGCCAACCCCGGTGACCTCCGCGCAGCGGCCGTCGGTCGCTGGCGCGATCTTGCTGACGGCCGCGCTGGCCGTCGTCGGCGCGTTCGTGGCATTCCTGTCGCTGCTGTTGCCGATGGCCAGCGACTCCTGCGCCGCTGGTGACGCCCGGCCGATCTGCTCGGCGAGCGTGCAGGTTCTGGTAGCCGTGCTGCCGGCCGTCGGGTTGCTGGTCGGCCTCGCGGTGGCGGTGATCGGTGCGATGAGGGCCTGGCGCCGTTACCGGCCGCCGACGCGGTGGGTCGGGCTGGGATGGCTGGTGTTCGCTGTGGCCGCGGTCGCGGCGTGGGTGCTGGCGACGGCCGGCTGACGTGACCGCGGACGAGCAGTTCGAGAGGATCGCCGACGAGCTCGGGCTGCGCGGCGCGTCGGTCGGAACGATGTTCGGCAAGCGCGCTCTCAAGGCCAACGGCAAGGCGTTCGCGTGCCTGCTCGCCGACACCCTGGCGTTCCGGCTCGGCGCCGGCTCCGCCACGCATACGACGGCGCTGGGGCTGCCAGAGGCGACGCTGTTCGACCCACCGGGTAGGGAGCGACCGTTCACAAGGACTGGGTCGCCGTGCCGCTGAGAGCGTCGAGCCAGCGGCCTGCCCTCGCCGAGGCAGCGCTCGCGACGGTGCAGTGAGTGTGGCGGACGCGCAACGCGCGCTGCCCGACGTGCTGCCCGGCCCCGGCGATCCGCCGCTGCGGGTGCTGTTCTGCGGGATCAACCCCGGGCTGATGTCGGCGGCCACCGGCCACCAC
>JACDBJ010000073.1 GCA_013695005.1 Pseudonocardiales bacterium | reverse complement strand
GTAGCGGGGTGTGCGCACTCCCCCGGCCCGCTCGTTGCCCGGGCAGAGGTAGCAGCTCGGGTCGTAGTCGGGCTGCTGCTGGGGGACCGCGGGCTCGACCTGGCCCTGCCAGGGCCGATCGGTGCGATGCGGCGAGACGAGCACCCAGTCGCCCGTCAACGGGTTCAGCCGGCGGTGCGGAACGGCGAAGCGGGGCGCGTCAGCCATGCAACCTCCGGGTGGATCTTCGAGTGCTCAACCATGATGGATGACGTAGGGGATGATTGGTGTGGTGCGCACCGGTGTGGTCTTCCCGCAGACCGAGATCGGCAACGACCCGGCGGTGATTCGCGACTTCGCGCAAACCGCCGAGGGCCTGGGCTACTCCCATGTGCTCGCTTTCGACCACGTGCTCGGGGCCGGGCGTGAACACCGGCCGGACTGGCGCGGTCCCTACGACGCCGACACCCCGTTCCACGAGCCGCTCGTCCTGTTCGGTTACCTGGCCGGTCTCACCGAGCGAGTCGAGCTCGTGACCGGCGTGCTGGTCCTTCCCCAGCGCCAAGCCGCGCTAGTGGCCAAGCAGGCCGCCGAGGTCGACGTGCTGTCCCGCGGCCGGACCCGCCTCGGCGTCGGCGTCGGCTGGAACGACGTGGAGTACGACGCGCTGGGCGAGAACTTCCACGACCGCGGCCGCCGCATCGAGGAGCAGATCCAGCTGATGCGCGCGCTGTGGACCGAGCAGGTGGTCGACTTCGACGGGAAGTGGCATCACATTCCCGAAGCCGGGATCAACCCGCTGCCCGTGCAGCGGCCCATCCCGATCTGGCTCGGCGGGCACGCGGATGTTGTGCTGCGACGCGTTGCCGCGATGGGCGACGGCTGGTTCCCGCAGATGCCGCCAGGCGAGCAGGCACGCGCCGCGCTGGACAAGATCCGCCGCCACGCCGTCGACATCGGGCGCGAGCCGGGCGAGATCGGCATCGAGGCCAGGGTCGGTGTCCGCCATGGCGAGCCGGAGCGCTGGCCCGAGCTCGTCGCGGCCTGGCGCGAGCTCGGCGCGACCCACCTGGCGATCAACACGATGGGCCTGGGTCTGACCGGCGCGGAGCACATCGGCGCCATCACGACGTTCCGCGACCTCGCCGACTGACCTGGCCAGGTACGTGGCGGATAAGGAGGACGATGTGGCGACGGCGGTGACGGTGCTGGGCACCGGGATCATGGGCGCCGGGATGGCGAAGAACCTGGCCGGCGCCGGGTTCGAGGTGACGGTGTGGAACCGCAGCCCGGACAAGGCGCAGGCGCTCGCCGGCGCCGGTGTGACCGTCGCGCCGGACGTCACCTCCGCCGTAGCGGACGCGGACATCGTGCTCACCATGCTGTTCGACCTCGAGGCCGTCGTCGCCGTGATGGAGCAGGCACTGCCCGCGGTCGGCCCCGGCACCGTCTGGGTGCAGAGCAGCACGGTCGGGGTCGACGTCACGGCAACGCTCGCCGAGCTTGCCGAGCGGCACGGCGTCTTCTTCGTGGACGCGCCGGTGCTCGGCACCCGTCAGCCGGCCGAGCAGGGCACGCTCGTCGTACTCGCCGGCTGCCCTGCGGCGCTCCACGACACGGTGACACCACTGTTCGACGCGGTCGGCTCGCGAACGGTGTGGGTCGGCGAGCAGCCCGGCGACGGACAGCGGTTGAAGCTCACCGTGAACTCGTGGGTGCTCTCGCTCGTCGCGGCCACCGCGCAGGCCGTCGAGCTGGCGGGCGACCTCGGGCTCGACCCGCAGCTGTTCCTCGACACCATCGCGGGCTCGCCGACCGACTGCGCCTACGCGCAGCTCAAGGGGAAGACCATGATCGCCAAGGAGTTCCCGCCGGCGTTCCCGCTCAACGGAGCGATCAAGGACGCCGCGCTCATCGCGCAGGCGATGCACACCGCCGGTACCGACGACCGGCTCATGCACGTACTGCAGACGCAGTTCCAGGCCGCCGCCGACGCCGGTCACGCGGACGAGGACATGGCCGCCGTGCTGCACTCCTTCCGCCGCTGAGGGACGGCGGGTCACCGCAGCGGCGGTGCAACCTCCGCGGCGATCAACTCGATGTGGTCGAGGTCGCCGAGGTCGAGTACCTGCAGGTAGAGGCGGGTGGCACCGGTCTGCTCGCGCCACTGACCGATGCGGTCCAGCACTTCCGACGGCGTGCCGGCGAGGCCGGAGACCCGCAGCTCCTCGACATCGCGGCCGATCGCCAACGCGCGCCGGGCCACCTCGGCGTCGTCGCAGCCCACGGCCACGGTCAGGGCCAGCGAGCGGATCATCGTCGCCGGATCCCGCCCGATCGCCGCACACGCCCGCTCGACTCGGGTGAACTGGCGGGCGGCCACGTCGATCGGATGGAACGCGACGTTGTACTCCGCCGCGTACTCGGCGGCGAGCGCAGGGCCGCGACGTGGCCCGGTGCCGCCGAGGATCACCGGCGGGTGAGCCTGCTGCACCGGCTTCGGCAGCGCTGGGCAGTCCCGCAGGCGGTAGTGCTCGCCGTCGAAGTCGAACAGGTCGCCGGGCAGTGTCCGCCACAGCCCGGTGATCACCGCGAGCTGCTCGGTCAGCAGGTCGAAACGTTCCGCCGCCGGCGGGAACGGGATCCCGTAGGCGGCATGCTCGGCGTCGAACCACCCGGCGCCGAGGCCCAGCTCGATCCGCCCGCCAGACATCTGGTCGACCTGCGCCACCATGATCGCCAGCGGCCCGGGTAGCCGGAACGTCACCGGCGTCAGCAGGGTGCCGAGCCGGATTCGAGAGGTCTCCCTGGCCAGCGCGGCGAGCGTCGCCCACGCGTCGGTTGGCCCTGGTTCCCCGGAGCCGTCCCCGATGGCCAGGTAGTGGTCCGAGCGGAAGAAGCCGTCGAAGCCGCAATCCTCGCTTCGTTGCGCGAGCCGCAGCAGGTCGTCATAGTGCGCACCCTGCTGAGGCTCGGTGAAGATCCTGAGGTCCACAACGATCAACCTCCGGCTGTCAACGCCGTGTGCAGCCTGGGCCGCTCTTCATGGGCACATCCTAGGGATCGCTACTCGGTAACCGGCTGGTGGCGCTCCGCGATCCCTCGTCGAGCCACCAGCCGAACGTACGGCCTTTCCACGGCGTTGGCAGGGTGCCTATGCCCGGAAGGGCGCAGTCCCGGCGACCGCGTCCGCCACATCGACTGGGTTGCTCATGCCCTACTGACCCGCGGGAGGCGGTACCGTTACTAGATCATCGGACGGTCCGGGTTAGCGTCCACTCGTGCTCCTCGCCGTCGGTGTGCTCGTCATGGCAAGCCTCGTGCTCGGTGCACTGGCTGCGGTTCGGTTCCAGCTCCCGTCCTGGCTGGCGTCCATGCTCACCGCGTTCGGTGGCGGCATTTTGCTCGCGGCAGTCGCGCTCGAGCTGTTACCGGCCGCCGACGCAGCCGCCGGCAAGTGGTTGACCGCGGGGGGCGTGCTCGCCGGGACTGCCATCTACATCGGCGCCGACGCCTGGCTCTCCCGGGACTCCGAGATAGAGATGATGCGACGTTCCGGGCATGCGGCCGCATCGGGTGCGCCCATGCCGATGATGGCGAGTGGCGACACGGCTGCCACGGCCCGCGGGGAGGCGATCGCCGTGGGCATCGTGATCGACGGGATACCGGAGTCCGTGGCGCTCGGGCTGATGGTGGCCGCAGGCGAGGGTGGGTTTGCCCTGCTGGCGGCCGTCGTGCTCGGCAACCTGACGGAGTCCTACGGCGCGACCCAGCCGCTGCTCGTCGGCGGACGCTCCCGGCGGTTCGCGGTCGGGTTGATCACCGGCATCGGCCTCGCGCTCGGGCTGGCCACCGTGCTGGGTGGGACGCTGCTAGCGGGCGCCCCGCTGGCCGTGATCGGCACGCTTCAGGCGATCGCGTCCGGTGCGATCCTCGCGGTCCTCTCGATCTCGATCATTCCGTACGCGTTCGACGAGGTCCGTCGCTCGGTGGCCGTTGCCGTGGCGCTCGGCCTCGTGCTCGGCTACCTGCTGGGCTAGCTGCACTGCGCTGATCAACGTGCGCCGGCAGGCATGCGGGCGTGCAGCCGCTCCGCGATGTGGTCGACCACTCGTAGCGCATTCGCGATGATCGTCAACGTCGGGCGCTCAGGCCTGCGACGGTCCGGGCCACTACAGTCACGTCGCAGTCCGTGCATACGGCGATATGCGTTACCCTTGCAGTCATGGCCGTCGACCGGCTCTCGTTGACTATGGAAGCCCAGCTCGGAGCGGCCGTGCGTGAGGCCGCGGAGCGGGCTGGGATGAGCGTGTCAAGCTGGCTAGCGGCAGCCGCCGCTGACCGCCTGCACAACGAGCTCCTGGCGGTTGCGCTCGACGTGTGGGAGGCCGAGGACGGGCCGTTCGACGACGACGAGCTCGACGCGGCGGCCGCCACCCTGGGGGTCGTCCGGGGGGCTCGCGGGCATGCCACATGAGGCTCGTGCTGGACGCCGGTGCGCTCGTCGCCGTCGACCGTCGGGATCGGACCATCGGGGCGTTGCTCCGGGTCGCTCAACAGGAACGGGTTCCGGCGCTGACCAGCGCCGCCGTCGTGGCTCAGGTCTGGCGCGACGGGTCCCGCCAAGCGAACCTCGCGCGCATCCTCGCCGGTGTCCGGACCGAGGGTCTCTCGCCCGAGGCCGGCCGACAGATAGGCATCCTGCTGCGCCGCAGCCGCACCGCCGATGTCGTCGACGGGCACATCGCCGTGCTTGCCACACCCGGTGACCGCGTCCTCACCGGCGACACCGACGACATCACCGCGCTGCTCGCTACCCGCGTTGTAGACGCCGTCGTCCAGCGGGTGTGAGGCCTAGACGATGGTCAGGCGGGGCGACCCAGGCGCCGGTGCGCCGCGCAGCTTGGCGTGCGACGACCAGCAGGAACTCCGTGACGCGATCCCTTGCGAGCTCGGCAAGACGAAGGTTCTTCGCCACGACCACGCCCGTGGCGGGTGTTGAGCCACTGTGGGCGCAGAGGAACGCGCCGCGCAGGTCCACCGCAAGTACCTTGTCGAACTGCTCGATCGCCAGCAGGTGGCTGTCCTCCGCGATCTGGATGCCGGCGTTGTTGATCAGGACGTCGATGCCGCCGTACTGGTCGCGCACCTCGCCGAACAGGATCGGCTTGGTGCCGGCGGCCGACAGCTGGCTCATGCACACCTGCAGGCCGTGCTCGATGACGTCCGTTGTGGCCTCCGCGCCGTCGGGCCGGCCGATGAGCGGCCCGGGCGTAACGCCGGCCCGCCTGCGCGGCTCTATGCGCTCAGACCAAACCATGGAGGAATTTCTATGAGCACCACGCCGATCGCCGACTACGCCCTGCTCTCCGACCGCCACAGCGCTGCGCTGGTGAGCCGCGCCGGCTCGCTGGACTGGTTGTGCTTCCCACGCTTCGACAGCCCGTCGGTGTTCGGCCGGCTGCTCGATGCCGATGCCGGACACTTCTCGATCGCCCCAGTCGGACCGAGCGAGACCACCCGCCGCTACCTGGACGAGACGATGGTGCTGGAGACGACGTTCGCCAACCCGCTCGGCACGCTCGCGCTGACCGACGCGCTGGCCACCGGAGCCTCCGCAGACGACGATCCGCACGCCTTGGGCGCCACCGCACCACGACTGCTGGTCCGCTCCGCGGAGTGCACGTCTGGGCAGGTCGAGGTGCAGGTCGAGTTCGCCCCGCGGCCGGAGTACGGACTGATCCGGCCGCTGCTGTCCACTATGGATGGTGGGCTAACAGTACGGGGTGGAGCCGATGTGCTCGTGCTGTCCTGCGAGGCGCCGTTCGCCGTCGCCGACGGGCGGGCCAGCGCCACCGTCAGGCTTCGCGCCGGTGAGAAGCTACTGCTGGGGCTGGCGCACCGCACAACCTCCGAGGCGCGGCCGGCGCCGGTCGGTCAGGCTGAGCTGGACGCCGCGCTGCGCGCCACCATCGAGGCGTGGCGCAACTGGTCGCGCATCCACCAGAGCTACCAGGGTCCGTGGCGCGAGCTGGTGCACCACAGCGGCCGGGTGCTGCAGGCACTGGCCTACCAGCCGACCGGCGCAGTCTGTGCCGCGGCCACCACCTCACTGCCCGAGGGCATCGGCGGCGAGCGCAACTGGGACTACCGCTACGCCTGGGTGCGCGACGCGTCGTTCACCATGGAGGCGCTGTGGGTGGCGGCCTGCCCCGACGAGGCGCACCAGTTCTTCGACTACCTCGCCGGGAGTGCCGCGGCCAGTGTCGGCGACGGCAGCGACCTGCAGATCATGTTCGGCGTTGGTGGCGAGCACGACCTGAGTGAGCGCGAGCTGGGCCACCTGCGCGGCTGGCGGGACTCTCGGCCGGTCCGGGTCGGCAACAGCGCG
>JACDBJ010000042.1 GCA_013695005.1 Pseudonocardiales bacterium | reverse complement strand
GGTGTAGGCAGCGCGCCACCGCGCCTTGGTGTCCTTGCTTCGCTTCAAACCGTCAAGCTCGTCGACCACCGCTATCGGCACCAGCACGTGGATTGGGTCCTCCCGCACTGGAATGAGCGGCGCCAAGTCCAGCTCTTCCAGCTTCTGCGGATGTTCGATGTAGACGCTGGTGTCGGGAACGACGAATTCGCCGCGCATCGACCACTGCTGGATCTGCCGATCGAGTGCTTCCTGTGCCTCAGTGAACGCTGTAACTCGTTGATCAAGTTCAAGCGACAGAAGGCCGTTAACCGTGGCTTGGCTGTCTGTCCCGGCGAAGCCGGCGATGCCCGCCAGCAGGGCGTAGTACCTCTGATTGAGGACCAGACGATCAATGTCGGTGCTGCTGATCTGGTCGCTCAAGACTCGTACTGTCTCGTGCGCCCACTGGAGATATTCGAGGAGACGTGAGTAAGCCGTGCTACCGGCGGTTCCAGCTCGCAGGTTCTCCAGCTTGATCGTTACGTCACGCAGCGTCGCTCTCAAGTGCTTCCGGTTGGCACCAGGCAGGCAGGTCCCGAGCATGCCGAGAGTTTCCATCACACGCTCATGGCCGGGCATACATAGGGCACAGACAGCCGGCGGGTCCCGACGATCGCCGTCACAGCCGGACACCTGAGCCGGCTGCTTCTGGCCGATTCCCGCAGCTCAACGCATTGTTCGGCGAGGTCAGCACTCGTGCCCCCGGTGGGGGTTGAACCCACACTGGGACCCTTTTAAGGGGCCTGCCTCTGCCGGTTGGGCTACGGGGGCGGCGGGGCTCAGCCTACGGGCGCGGAGATCCGGCGGGCGGGGTCGTCGAGCCAGCGACGCGGACGAACTCGGCGCGGGGTTCGTGCAGCTGCTCGAGCGCGACGACCTCGCGGCGGAACAGCAGCCCTTCGGTCCAGTCGGCCAGGATCCGCAGCTTGCGGTTGAACGTCGGCATCTTGCCGACGTGGTAGGTGCGGTGCATGAACCAGGCCACGATGCCCCGCACCCGTATCCCGTAGACCTCGGCCACGCCCTTGTACAGCCCGAGGCTGGCGACAGACCCGATGTAGGAGTGCTCGTACTTCCGGGTGCCCTGGCCGCGCAGCACCGCGACCAGGTTGCTGGCGAGCACCTTGGCCTGCCGCACCGCGTGCTGGGCCGACGGGCTGGTCAGCGCGTTCGGGTCGTCCTTGGACAGGTCTGGCACCGCCGCGCAGTCACCCGCGCTGAAGACATCGGGGATGCCCACCACCTGCAGCTCCGCGGTGCACCGCACGCGTCCCTTGTCGTCCAGGGGTAGGTCGGTGTTGGCAAGCATCGGGTTCGGTTTGACGCCCGCTGTCCAGACGATCGTGTCGGTGTCGAACTCGGTGCCGTCGTCCAGCACCACGTGCCCGACCTCCATCGTCTTGACCCGGGTGTCGAGGAAGAGCTCGATGCCGGCCTTGAGCAGCTGCTTTGCGGTATAGACGCCCATCTCGGGGCTGACCTCGGGCATGATCCGCCCGGCCGCCTCGACGAGGATCCAGCGCAGGTCGTCGACCCCGAACTCGCGGTAGTAGCGCGACGCGTAGCGCGACATGTCGGCCAGCTCGGCCAGCGCCTCGATGCCGGCGTAACCGCCGCCGACGACCAGGAAGGTCAGCAGCCGCTCGCGCACCTTCGGGTCGTCGGTCGAGGCGGCGGCGTCCATCCGGCTCAGCACGTGGTTGCGCAGGTAGATCGCCTCGCCGACGGTCTTGAACGAGATGCCGTTCTCGGCGAGCCCAGGGATGGGCAGCGTGCGCGCCACCGACCCGGGGGCGACCACAAGGTAGTCGTAGTCCAGCGTCACGGTCTGCCCTGCGGCCGCGGCGACGGTGACCTCACGGGTGGCGTGGCTGATGCCGATCACCCGCCCGGTGAGCACCTTGCAGCGCTTGAGGACCTTGCGCAGCGGCACGACGACGTGGCGCGGCTCGATCGAGCCGGCGGCCGCCTCGGGCAGGAACGGCTGGTAGGTCATGTGCGACAGCGGGTCCACCACCGTCACCGACGCCTCGTCGGCGCGCAGCTTGGACTGCAGCCGCAGTGCGGTGTACATGCCGACGTAGCCGCCGCCCACCACGACGATCCTCTTACCGCGCGCTGCCATACCGCCATCGTTGCACCGAATCGAGAGCTCGAACCGGTGCTACCCCGAGACCTTGGCCATAGGTTTCCCGCAGAGCGGCTACCGCGTTCTCGGCTATGCTTTACCTATGGGCACGCCGGTAAAGCAATCCACCACGAAGGTCAGCCGAAAGAACCAGATCACGCTGCCCGTCGCGGCGCTGCGGGCCGCGGGTGTGAAGCCGGGAGATCGGTTGCGGGTCGAGGTCGTTCAGGACGGCGTGTTCCGGCTGGTCCGCGAGCACGATCCCTGGTTGGAGCGGTTCTATGAGCTCAGGGGCTCCGAGCCTGGGTTGGCAGCAGCCACCGACCTCGAGGCCTTGCGGGACGAATGGGAGCGGTAGTCGTCGACACCAGCGTCGTTATCGGCTACTTCGATCCCGCCGACGCGCACTACGAGGCGGTCGAGCCTGCACTGCTCGACGTGCGGGAGCGCGGCGACGAGTTCATCCTCCCGGCGAGCGTTCTGGCCGAGTCGATGGTGGGCCGGCTTCGCCGCGAACCGTCCACAGCCCAGCTGCGGAGAGTTGCGACCATCGAGATGTTCGGCGAGGTGCGAGTCATCGACGAGGCCGTTGCGATGCATGCCGCGCAAGTGCGGGCGAGCCATCCGAGGCTGCGGCTGCCGGACGCGTTGGTGATCGCCACCGGGATCGTCGAAGGCGCGACCGTGCTCACGTGCGACGCTCAGTGGGCGGCTGTCGATGAGCGAGTGCGGGTCGTCGGCTGACGCACCGCCAAGCCGGCGAGGGTGGCGGCCCGGGCGAGCACGGCCTCGAGCATCGCCGGGGTGAGCCTGCCGGTGAAGGTGTTCTGCTGGCTGACGTGATAGCTGCCGAGCAGGTGCAGCCCGGGGCCGCCCTCGCTCGACGCCAGCTCGACGTTCGCACCGTGCCCGAACACCGGGCGTGGCCGCGGTATCGCCCAACCCGCCGCGGCGAGTACCGGCAACAGCGCTTGCCACCCGAACGCGCCGAGCGCCACGACGG
>JACDBJ010000015.1 GCA_013695005.1 Pseudonocardiales bacterium | reverse complement strand
GCGTGGCGCTGGTCGGCGGGGGACCGGGCGACCCCGAGCTGATCACCGTGCGCGGGCGGCGGCTGCTGTCCCGCGCCGACGTCGTCCTCACCGACCGGCTGGCGCCCCGCGAGCTGCTGGAGGAGCTGGCCCCGCACGTCGAGGTGATCGACGCGTCGAAGATTCCCTATGGCCGCGCGATGAACCAGGCGAAGATCAACGAGTTGCTGGTGGACCGGGTCAGGGCCGGCAAGTTCGTGGTCCGACTCAAAGGCGGCGACCCCTACGTCTTCGGCCGCGGCTACGAGGAGGTGCTCGCCTGCGCCGAGGCGGGCGTCGCCGTCACGGTCGTCCCAGGCGTGACCAGCGCGTTCGCCGTCCCCGCGCTCGCCGACGTGCCCGTCACCCACCGCGGGGTGGCGCACGAGGTGGTCGTCGTCTCGGGCCACGTGGCACCGGAGGACCCACGCAGCCTGGTGGACTGGCCGGCGCTCGGGCGGCTGCGCGGCACGCTGGTGCTGCTGATGGCCGTGGAGCGGATCGGGGCGTTCGCCGACGCGCTGATCCGGCACGGCCGACCCGCGGACACCCCGGTCGTGGTGGTTCAGGACGGCACCCTGCGCATCCAGCGCACCCTGCGCAGCACGCTCGACCAGGTGGCCCGCCACGTCGCAGAGCACAACGTCAACCCACCCGCGGTCGTCGTGATCGGCCCGGTCGCGGGCCTCGGCGTGACCCACGCCACGCTGCCGTAGCGACGTATCAACGGGGGTGACACGCTGCACATAGGGGCGCCGTGCATCCTGGTGCCGCCCTCGTTGTGTCAACGCTGCCACGACCGGAGGTTCTTCCATGCCGTTTCCGTCCGATCTCGACATAGCCCAGAGCGCGAGCCTGCAGTCGCTCACCGAGGTCGCCGCGGAGATGGACATCGGTCCCCACCTGCTCGAGCCCTACGGCGACTCCGTCGCCAAGATCAAGCTATCCGCCATCGAGGAGCTCCAGGACCGGCCCAAGGCCCGTTACGTCGTGGTGTCCGCGGTGACGCCCACGCCGCTGGGTGAGGGCAAGACCACCACCACCGTCGGCCTCGGCCAGGCGATGCGCCACATCGGCCGCAAGGCGACCGTCGCCATCCGCCAGCCCTCGATGGGTCCGACCTTCGGCATCAAGGGTGGCGCCGCGGGCGGCGGCTACAGCCAGGTCATTCCGATGGACATCCTCAACCTGCACCTCACCGGCGACTTCCACGCGGTGACCTCGGCCCACAACATGCTCTCCGCCGTCCTGGACAACCACCTGTTCCAGGGCAACCCGTCCGGGCTCGACGAGCACAACATCACCTGGCGCCGGGTGCTCGACGTCAACGACCGCGTGCTGCGCAACGTCATCGTGGGCCTCGGGTCCAAGGTTGACGGCAGCCCACGGCAGACCGGCTTCGACATCACCGCCGCGTCCGAGGTGATGGCGATCCTCGCGCTGGCCAACTCGCTGCAGGACATGCGCGAGCGCTTCGGCCGGATCGTCGTCGGCTACACCGACGACGGCGTCGCGGTCACCGCCGACCACATCCGGGGCGCGGGCGCGATGGCCGTGATCATGCGTGAGGCGATCAAGCCCAACCTCATGCAGACGCTGGAGAACACGCCGGTGCTGGTGCACGCCGGGCCGTTCGGCAACATCGCGCACGGCAACTCCTCCGTCGTCGCCGACCTCATCGGGATCCACGGCGGGGAGTTCCTCGTCACCGAGGCCGGCTTCGGCGCAGACATGGGCGCCGAGCGGTTCTTCAACATCAAGTGCCGGGCGTCAGGGCTGGTCCCGGACGCCGCCGTCGTGGTGGCCACGGTGCGGGCGCTGAAGGTGCACTCCGGCGTGCACAAGGTCGTCGCCGGCAAGCCGCTGCCGGAGGCGATGCTCAAGGAGAGCCCGTACGAGGTGTACGAGGGCGCCGCCAACCTGCGCAAACAGATCGAGAACATCCGGCTGCACGGGGTGTCCCCGGTGGTGGCCATCAACGCCTTCCCGACCGACCACCCCTCCGAGCACAAGGCGATCGCCGAGATCGCGACGGCGATGGGCGCCCGATCGGCGGTGTGCACCCACTTCGTGGACGGCGGAAGGGGAGCCGCTGAGCTGGCCGAGGCGGTGGCCGAGGCGGCCGAGGAGCCGAGCAAGTTCGACTTCCTCTACCCCGACGACTTCTCGCTACGTCAGAAGATCGAGACCGTTGCGTCCAAGGTCTACGGCGCAGCCGGCGTGGACTACGACCTCACCGCGTCACGCCAGCTGGAGCGCTACGAACGCAACGGGTTCGGCAAGCTGCCCGTCTGCATCGCCAAGACGCACCTGTCGATCTCGTCGGACTCCTCGCTCAAGGGGGCTCCGACCGGGTGGCGGCTACCGGTCCGGGAGGTGCGCGCGTCGGTCGGGGCGGGGTTCATCTACCCGATCTGCGGTGACATGCGCACCATGCCGGGCCTCGGCGCGAACCCGGCCGCGCACGTTATCGACCTCGACGCCGACGGGAACATCGTCAACCTGTCATGACCGCGCTGCGCCATGACGTGGACTGGCGTCGGCTGCTCGACACCGTCGTCGGGTCCGGCGCGGCCTTCGCGCCGAGTGTGCTCGCTGAGCGGTTCCGGACGGTGCTGGTCGCGGAGGTGACCGAGCTGCCGTTCACCGACGTGGAGCCGGTGGTGGGTGGCCGGGTCCGCCAGGAGGCGGGCGCCTACGTGGTCGAAGATCACGAACTGGGTGGTTATCCGGCGCTGGGCGGCCTGCGCGAGCACCTCGTGCGCGTGATCCACCGCTACGCTGCGCGCGTGCCCGGTCTCACGCAGTGGTCGCCCAACGAGGTGTGCGTCCAGCGCTACGAGCTGGGTGCGGTGGGCGTGAGCCCGCATCTGGACCACAAGCGCTACGCCGGGCTCGTCGTGATCGTCACCATCGCCGGGACCGCCGACTTCACGCTGTGCCGTGACCGCGAGGGCGGCCCGATCCAAACCTGGAAGGCCGGCCCGGGCAGCCTCGTACTGCTGCGCGGACCAGGTCTGGTGGGGGTGCAGGACGGTCGTCCCCTGCACATGGTGGCCGGCCCGAGAGAAGGTCATCGGGTCTCGGTGGGTATCCGAATGGACACCCGTCGTCGCAACACTTGACTTAATGCATGAATGAAGCGCCGGATTACTTGATGGACTGTTTAGACGAACTACGTAATGCTCAAGGTAGACAATCGCAAGGCGACCAGAGGAGTTCGCGTGGCAGACCGGTGGAGTGCAGGCGTCATCCCGTACGCCGAGATGGGGTATTGGGAGCCGGACTACGTGCCGAAGGACACCGACGTGCTCTGCGCGTTCCGCATCCAGCCGCAGGAGGGGGTGCCCGCCGAGGAGGCAGGAGCCGCCGTCGCCGGTGAGTCCTCGACGGCGACCTGGACCGTGGTGTGGACCGACCGGCTCACCAACTACGAGCATTACCAGGCCAAGTGCTACAAGGTCGACCCGGTGCCCAACGCGCCCGGCACCTACATCGCCTGGATCGCCTACGACATCGACCTGTTCGAGGAAGGCTCGATCGCCAACCTGACCAGCTCGATCATCGGCAACGTCTTCGGCTTCAAGGCGCTCAAGGCGCTGCGCCTGGAGGACATGCGGATCCCGACGCACTACGTCAAGACGTTCCAGGGGCCGGCACACGGCATCGTCATGGAGCGGGAGTGGCTCAACAAGTACGGCCGCCCGCTGCTCGGCGCGACCACGAAGCCGAAGCTGGGCCTGTCGGCCCGTAACTACGGTCGAGTGGTGTACGAGGCCTTGTCGGGTGGCCTCGACTTCACCAAGGACGACGAGAACATCAACTCCCAGCCGTTCATGCGCTGGCGCGATCGCTTCCTGCACTCGATGGAGGCCGTCCAGCGGGCGCAGGCCGAGACCGGCGAGATCAAGGGCCACTACCTCAACGTCACTGCCGGAACGATGGAGGAGATGTACGAGCGGGCGGCGTTCGCCAAGGAAATCGGCTCCATCATCATCATGATCGACCTGACGATCGGATACACCGCGATCCAGTCGATGGCCAAGTGGGCCAGGGCCAACAGCATGATCCTTCACCTGCACCGCGCCGGTTATGCGACGTGGTCGCGGCAGAAGAACCACGGCGTGAACTTCCGGGTGTTGGCCAAGTGGATGCGCCTTGCCGGCGTCGACCACATCCACGCCGGCACCGTCGTCGGCAAGCTTGAGGGTGACCCGAACGCGATCCGTGGCTACTACGACACCTTGCGGCTGAACCACGTGGCCGCCGACCCGGTCACGGGGATCTACTTCGACCAGGACTGGCAGTCCATGCCGGGTGTGATGCCAGTGGCCTCGGGCGGGATCCACGCCGGGCAGGCGCACCTGCTGCTGCACCACCTCGGCGAAGACGTCGTGCTGCAGTTCGGTGGCGGCACGATCGGCCACCCGAGCGGCATCGCAGCCGGCGCGGCCGCCAACCGAGTCGCCGTCGAAGCCGTGATCAAGGCACGCAACGAAGGCCGCGACTTCTTGAAGGAGGGCGACGACATCCTCAAGCAGGCCGCGAAGAAGAGCCGCGAGCTCGACGTCGCGCTGGCGACCTGGGGCGACATCTCGTTCAACTACGAATCGACCGACGTCCCGGACGTCGTCGAGACCCCCACCAACGTCTGACCGAGCCTGAGGAGCACGCACGATGCGCATCACCCAGGGCACCTTCTCGTACCTGCCCGACTTCACCGACGACGAGATCACCAAGCAGATCCAGTACTGCCTGGACAACGAGTGGCCGCTGTCGGTGGAGTTCACCGACGACCCGCACCCCCGCAACGTCTACTGGGAGATGTGGGGCCTGCCGATGTTCGACCTCAAGGACGCCGCAGGCGTGCTGCTGGAGGTCAATGCGTGCCGCGAGGCGCACTCGGAGAAGTACATCCGGCTCAACGCCTACGACGCCCGCCTCGGCCGGCAGACCACGGCGCTGCAGTTCATCGTCAACCGGCCGACGGAGGAGCCGGGGTTCCGGCTGGACCGCCAGGAGGGCCCGGACCGCCAGATCCGTTACACCACGCACGCCTACGCGACCGAGCGTCCTGAAGGCGAGCGGTACCGGACCAACGGCAAGCCAGACAGTAAGGCCAACGGGTCGAAGTGACTTCCGGCGCTGACGACAGTTCGGAGCGACGCGGCTTCGGGATGCCGACGGTCCCCGAGCCGAGTCCTGAAGAGGCGGAGCAGGCGGCAGCTGAGGCGAACCGGCTGCCGGACGACGCCGTGGTCGATCTTGCCGCGGAGCGGCAGGAGACCGGCATCGACGAGGTCCTGGAGAAGTTGGACCGGGACCTCGTCGGGCTGGAGCCGGTCAAGTCGCGAATCTCGGAGATCGCCGCGTTGCTGCTGGTGGACAAGGTGCGTGAGCGGTTCGGGATCAGCTCGATCCGACCCAACCTGCACATGTCGTTCACCGGCAGCCCGGGGACCGGCAAGACGACGGTTGCCCTGCGGATGGCCGACCTGCTGCACAAGCTGGGCTACCTGCGCAAGGGTCACCTCGTCAGCGTCACGCGCGACGACCTGGTCGGGCAGTACGTGGGGCACACCGCGCCGAAGACCAAAGAGGTCATCAAGCGGGCCATGGGCGGCGTGCTGTTCATCGACGAGGCCTACTACCTCTACCGGGTCGAGAACGAGCGCGACTACGGCCAGGAGTCGATCGAGATCCTGCTGCAGATCATGGAGAACAACCGCGACGACATCGTCGTGATCATGGCCGGCTACGCGGACCGGATGAGCACGTTCTTCAAGGCCAACCCCGGGATGAGCTCGCGGATCGCGCATCACATCGACTTCCCGGACTTCACGATCGACGAGCTCGAGCAGATCGGCGCCATGATGACCGACGAGCTCGGCTACCAGCTGTCCAAGCCGGCCGAGAAGGCGCTGCGTGAGTACCTGGAGCTGCGGGTGGAGCAACCCCGCTTCGCCAACGCCCGCAGCGTGCGCAACGCCGTCGAGCGGGCACGGCTGCGGCAGGCCCGGCGGCTGGTCGAGGGCGAGCATACGAAGGTCGACCGTGAGGCGCTGACCACGCTCGACGCCGAGGACTTCGAGGCCAGCCGGGTGTTCTCCGCCGACGGCGCGGCCTCCGCCGACTGGAGCTAACCAGGCTGGAACGAGCCAGACCGAGACGAGAGATGAGGTGTGCCCGAGATGAGCCAGATCAGGCAGATCGCGGCCGAGATGGTGGCGCCGGGCAAGGGAGTCCTGGCCGCCGACGAGAGCATCGGCACGATGGACAAGCGGCTCGAGAAGGCCGGCGTGGAGCCGACCGAGGAGAACCGGCGCGCGTACCGCGAGCTGCTCGCGGGCACGCCGGGCCTCTCGGAGGGGGCGAGTGGGATCATCCTCTCCGACGAGACGATGCGGCAGTCCTTCGCCGACGGGACGCCGTTCCCGGACGCCACCAGGGCCGTCGGGGTGCTGCCGGGGATCAAGGTCGACACCGGCGCCAAGCCGTTCCCGGGCCTGCCCGGAGAGACGATCACCGAAGGCCTGGACAACCTGCCGGCCCGGATGGCTGAGTACGCCGAGATGGGTGCCGCGTTCGCCAAGTGGCGCGCGGTGATCACGATCAGCAGCGGGCCTGACGGCGAGCTGCCGACCGACGCCGCGATCAGGGCCAACGCGCATGCGCTCGCCCGTTACGCGGCAGCCTGTCAGGAGGCAGGCGTGGTTCCGATCGTCGAGCCCGAGGTGCTGATGGACGGCTCGCACTCGCTTGAGCGCTGCGCCGAGGTGACCGCCGCCGTACATGCGGCGGTGTTCCGCGAGCTGGCGGACCTCAACGTCGACCCGGCCGGCATGATCCTGAAGCCGAACATGGTCATCGAGGGCACCGAGTACGGCCGGGAGTCCACGCCTGAGCAGGTCGCCGCCGCCGCCGTCGAGGTGCTTAAGCGCAACCTGCCCGACGACCTCGCCGGGGTGGCCTTCCTGTCCGGCGGCCAGTCCCCGGAGCGCGCCACGGCCAACCTGGCGGCCATGCAGGCCCACGAGACGCCGTGGCCACTGACGTTCTCCTTCGGCCGCGCGCTCGTCGACCCCGCCCTGAAGGCGTGGCATGGCGAGTCCTCGCTGGTCGGCGCCGGCCAGGACGCACTGTCGGAACGCGTGCGGGCCAACGCGGCCGCCGTCCGCGGCGAATTCCAACCCGCCTGATCGGGCCGTTCGGCGGCTGGCATCCTGCCGGCTATGGCGACGGCCCGTCGGATCACCACGAAGACGCAGATCTACCAGTTGAAGATCCAGTTGTGGGCAGTCCGCCCGCCGGTGTGGCGGCGAGTGCTGGTGCCCGGTGAGGTCACCCTCGCTGAGCTGCACGAGATCATCCAGACCGCGATGGGCTGGACCAACTCGCACTTGCACGAGTTCGACATTGACGGCGTCGGCTACGGCGTGCCCGACCCGGAGTGGGGCCTGCCCGAAACGCTCGACGAGTCCAGCGCGAGGCTGTTCCGGGTCGCACAGCAGGGCAGTCGGTTTCGCTATGTCTACGACTTCGGCGACGACTGGCAGCACGATGTCACGGTCGAGAAGGTGCACGCTCCGGAGCAAGGCACCCGATACCCATGCTGCGTAGCAGGTCGGCGCGCCTGCCCACCGGAGGACGTCGGCGGACCGTGGGGGTACGAGGACTTCCTCGCGGCGCTGGCCGACCCCACCCACGACGAGCACGCGCACTGGATGGAGTGGGCCGGCGGCGGGTTCGATGCCGGCGACTTCGACGTGGCGGCAACCGACCATCGGCTTGGTCGGAGCCGTTGGTCCGACGCGCGCTGAGGCCGTGCTAGGGCGGTGGCGGCCGGGTCGTGTAGGTGTGGCCGGACGGCGTACGCCAGGTGAAGGTGGCGTCGCGGGCCTGCGTGAGTGACCAACCGGGCCGCTGTTTGAGCCGATGGTGCGATCGGCACTCCGGCCCCAGGTTGTCCGCGCTGGTCGGCCCGGTGCCTGCGTCCGGGTTGAACGGCTCGGTGTGGTCGAGGTCGCAGCGGTGCGCCGGCACCCGACAGCCGGGGCCTCTGCAGGTCTGGTCCCGGGTGATCACGTGCTCGGCCAGGTGGGCCGGCGGCCGGTACCGGGTGGTGCCGAAATCGAGCAGGCGCCCGCTGACCGGTTCGGTCAGCAGCCGCCTCCAGGTGGCGTCGGCGGCAATCCGCCGGGCCGCGTCGGCGGGGATCGGGCCGTAGCCGGCCAGCTCGGCAGGCTCCTCGTCGACGCCGAGCAGCGTGCGCGCCGGCACCTTCACGCGGACCTGGACGTTGACCCGACCGGGATCGGCACCGCAGAGCAGGTCGACGAAGGTGTCCGCGCGGCGGGCATCCATCGGCTCCTCGCCACCGGCGCGCCGGGCGCACTGGTCGAGGACGGCGTAGCAGGCGAGGGCGTCGGCGGCGGGAAGCCGCGCCCACAGGCTGGCCATCCCGTCCGGCT
>JACDBJ010000588.1 GCA_013695005.1 Pseudonocardiales bacterium | reverse complement strand
GTCCAGCTCCACGCCGATCGTGCCGCTCGGCAGGCCGACCTCCAGCATGGCCGTGGGCTCGAACCCGTCGGCGGCGTCCTCCAGCTTGGTCAAGGCGCTGATGGCGGGCAGCGCCGCGGCGAGGCCGACGGCGTCGAGCCCGGTCAGCCGGGCGGCCACCAGTTGGTTGGGCCGCAGCCCCTGGTCGGCGCGGAACCGGCGCAGCTCGGTCACCAGCTTCTGCAGCGCGGTGACCCGCTCGGCGACACCAGCGTCGCGCTGCGGCTCGCCGGCCAGCTCCGGCCACGGCGCGGTGACCACCGTCTCCCGGCCGGTCAGCGTGGTCCACAGCGTCTCGGTGATGAACGGCGTGATCGGGTGCAGCAGCCGCAGCACGACGTCGAGCACGTGCCCGAGCACTGCTTTGGTGGCCTCAGCGGACTCCGGCCGGGCCAGCTGCACCTTGGCCAGCTCGAGGTACCAGTCGCAGAGCTCGTCCCAGACGAAGTGGTAGAGCTGCTCGGTGGCCTTCGCGAACTGGAAGTCTTCCAGTAGCGCGTCGACGTCGTCGCGGACAGCGGAGAGCCGCTGCAGGATCCAGGCGTCGGCGTCGGTCCGGTCGGCGGCGGGCGGCGGCGCGTCGGGCGCGTAGGCGCCGTTGGCCAGCGCGAAACGGGTGGCGTTCCACAGCTTCGTGCCGAACTTGCGCGCGGCGGCGACGGACTCCTCGCCGATCGGCACGTCGGTGCCCGGGTTCGCGCCGCGGGCCAGGGTGAAGCGCACCGCGTCGGCGCCGTAGCGATCCAACCAGTCCAGCGGGTCGACGGTGTTGCCGGCCGACTTGGACATCTTGCGGCCGTGCTGGTCGCGGATCAGCCCGGTGAGCACGACGGTCCGGAACGGCACCGAGTCCTGCGGCCCCTTGTCGGCCATCGCATACAGGCCGAACATCATCATCCGGGCCACCCAGAAGAACAAGATGTCGTAGCCGGTGAGCAGCACGTCCGTCGGGTAGTAGCGGCGCAGGTCCTCTTTGTCCTCCGGCCAGCCCAGGGTCGAGAACGGCCACAGCGCCGAAGAGAACCAGGTGTCCAGGACGTCCTCGTCCTGCACCCAGCCCTGTCCCGAGGGCGGCTGCTCGTCCGGGCCGACGCACACCACCTCACCGTTCGGCCCGTACCAGACCGGGATGCGGTGGCCCCACCACAGCTGACGCGAGATGCACCAGTCGTGCATGTTGTCGACCCAGCCGAACCAGCGGGGCTCCATCTCCTTGGGGTGGATCTTCACCCGGCCGTCGCGGACGGCGTCGCCGGACGCCTTGGCGAGCGGTTCGACCTTGACGAACCACTGCAGGCTCAGCCGCTGCTCGATCGGCTCGCGGGAGCGCGAGGAGTGCCCGACACTGTGGGTGTACGGCCGCTTCTCGGCCACGATCCGGCCCTGTGCCCGCAGTGCCTCGCGGACGGCAGTCCTGGCCTCGAAGCGGTCCAGCCCGTCGAACTCGGTGCCTGAATCGACGACTCGACCGCCTTCGTCCAAGATCGTCGGCATCGGCAGGTTGTGCCGGCGGCCGATCTCGAAGTCCTCGGGGCTGTGCGCCGGGGTCACCTTCACCGCGCCGCTGCCGAGCTCCGGGTCGACGCTCTCGTCGGCCACCACCGGGATCATCCGCCCGACCAGCGGCAGCTCGATCTCGCGGCCGACCAGGTGCCGGTAGCGCTCGTCGTCGGGGTGCACGGCGATCGCGGTGTCGCCGAGCATCGTCTCCACCCGGGTGGTGGCCACCACGACCGAGTCCCCACCGTTTTCGGGGCCGTCCCCGTAGCGGATCGAGACCAGCTCGCCCTCGACCTCGATGTGCTCGACCTCGATGTCAGAGAGCACGCTGCGCATCTGCGGCGACCAGTTGACCATGCGCTCGGCGCGGTAGATCAGGCCGTCGTCGTATAGCCGCTTGAAGATCGTGTTGACCGCGCGGTTGAGGCCGTCGTCCATGGTGAACCGCTCGCGCGTCCAGTCCACTCCGTCGCCGAGCCGGCGCATCTGGTCGAGAATCTTGCCGCCGTACTCGGCCTTCCACTGCCAGCTGCGCTCGAGGAACTTGTCCCGGCCGAGCTCGCGACGGCTGGTTCCCTCCGCGGCCAGCGCCCGCTCGACCAGCGCGTGCACCGCGATGCTGGCGTGGTCCATGCCGGGCAGCCACAGCGAGTCGTAGCCTTGCATCCGCCGACGCCGGGTCAGCGCGTCCATCAGCGTGTGCTGGAAGGCGTGGCCCATGTGCAGGCTGCCGGTGACGTTGGGCGGCGGGATCACGATCGCGTACGGCGGCTTGCCGCTGCTCGGGTCGGCCTCGAAGTACCCCGCGTCGACCCACCGCTGGTACAGCTGCGCGTCTACCTCCGCCGGGTCCCACGTCGGCGGGAGGTCGGCTCGAGGCTTGCGCGGGAGGGTCTCGGTCACCCCGGCGATCCTACGGAGGCCTGCTCGGCCGCTTCGAGCGCGTTACCTCTCGGCTACGGGCAGCAATACGGCGTGCAGATGATCGAAGCCGAGCAGCGGGGCGAGCCGATGTTCGGCGATCGCCGCCGGCTCCACGATCCGGACCTCACCGCTGGAGGGCTCGAAGACCCGCCAGCCGCACTCGTCGCGTCCGGTGGCCATGACGTAGTGCCGCGGGATCGCCGTGCCGATCAGCAGCGGCACCGGGTCGCCGCGGTCCAGCGCAGCACTGACCTCGTCGATCACTGCGTGGACGTCAGCGGGGTTGGAGTCGTCGACCAGGCGGACCCGGTGGGGACCGACGCCGGGAGCGTGCCTGCGCAGCCACGCCACCATTCCCCACGGCGAGGTACCCAGCGCGCGCGGCCAGAACCGGGTGCTCTGCTTGTGCACCCGCCGTTGGAGCTCGTCGAAGTGTTGTCCGAAGCGCTCGCTGGTGAGGTCGAGCGCGGCGAGCGGGTCGGCGTTGGCCGCCATGGCGAGAAGCACGGTGGTGCCGCAGGTCGTGGCATCGACCTGGTCGACGCGGAAGCCGGAGCGGTTCTGCGCGCCCGGTTCGTCTTCGACGATGCTCAGCCGCTCAGCGAGCCACGAGATCGGCTGGCCAGCCAGCTCGCCGGCCAGGCCGAGCACCGCGGCCGCGCTGTGGCCTGCGGCGACGGCCCGGCGCAGGTGGGCCTGGGTCTCGGGGTCGGCGTCTGCCAGCGCCTGCTGGATCGCGCGGCGATCATCGGCGCGCAGCGCGGCCAACCGGCTCGCGGAGCGCGTCGCCTGCCAGGTGGTGAGCCCGGTCGGGTCGCGGCCGACGGTCGGAGTCGGGCCGCGGGCGGCGAGCGGCACGGCGTGGG
>JACDBJ010000582.1 GCA_013695005.1 Pseudonocardiales bacterium | reverse complement strand
GATTCACCTTCGCGCCCGGCCGTTGTCTCGCATACCGGCCTTCGCCGCGAGCCGTCTGGCGGGCGCCGCACCGGGACAATCGGCAAGATGCTCACCCGACTGCCCGGGTGATCAGCACCGGGAACGTGGCGCCTCCGAGGTCGGATGCGCATAAGTTCCCCACACGTATCCGGTCTTGCCGATGGTGTGATCAGTCAGGTACCACCAAAGGTTTCCCGCGTTGCCGGTGGACGGCTCACTCACTGGTCGGCCCCCGTTCACGTAGCAGTGGATGGTGATTGCGTGCGACCGCAGACCCTGGCCCACGATGGGTACGTCCCGGCCGCCGCTGGGATCGGTGCGGATGTTGACCCTATCGCGGGTGAAATCGCCGGGCAGGTCAGCTGCCATCGCCGATGACGCAGTGCCGCCGACCGCGAAGATCCCGGCGGTTGCGAGAAGTACAACGAGTCTCACAGCAGAACTCTTCACCTTCATCTCCAATCGCATTCTTATGATTCTCCAACTGGCTGCCAGCAGATGTACGATCTTCTTCCTCGATGCAGTGGCCCACAAAGATCGGTTCGCCGTGATCACTTGGCAGCTTGGCAGCCACGCTCGGTTCGAGGTCACGAACGCAGTGCAGACGACGCCATGCGCCCAATCGATCCCATGATCGACGAGCGACACCTTGCCATCCTCGATGTCCCCCGTTCAGCACGATCGTCGCGAGTCCACCCCTAGCTATCCCAACGACACGCGCCGCCCGAGGGTACGCACGCGCCAGGCGATCAAAGGGTTTGACGACGAAACCTACGTCAAGATCACGGTGCAGATGGGCGTGTCTGTATCGACCGCGTTCACAGAGTCTGGCGTCTGCTTCTATTTGGGAGACCGTGAACGCAGGAGGCCACATGCCGCAGTCACCGACCGACGCCGAACGGGTCGAGGTGCCCAACCTCGTCGGCCTGACCGTGCCCGTTGCTCGGCTGGTGGGGCACGAGATCGGCATCGTCGTTACCAGCGCAGACCTGGACGGACCGCCACTGGGCGCCCTGACCTGGCCCGGCACCTGGGTAGTCACCGCTCAAGATTCGATGTCCGGACACCGCCTGCCCCGAGGAGCGGTGGTGACGATCAAGTTCGAGAAGTTTCCGGATGACGGCGGAGCCGGAGACCGAGAACCACGGCGACCGTTGCCACAGTCACACGTCCTCCACGCCGAGCGTGACCCAGACCAACCCGATCAACAGCCGGGAGTACCACTAAGTCGGCCCGGCAACCGAGTGAGCATGATCCCGGCGCCGTCGGTCGCTCCTGGTGACGCTCTGATCCCGGGATCAGAGCGTCGATCTACGAGCTAGGACAGGCGCCTGCGCAGTGCCCATGCGCCGAGTGCGAGCAACCCGCCCACCAGCAGGAGGACCAATCCGGACTCGGCCAGCTGGAAGGGCCAGAACCGGTCCCCAGGGTGGAACTGGCTGAACCGTTGGACGACCCCCTGATCAGCGAAGCACGTGGCGATATCACCCTGGCAGTTGATCCGGGAGACCGAGATTTCGTTGCCGGCGGCGTCCAGGTATCCATGCCCCACCAACCAGGCATCGGAGGGAAGGTTCAAGGGGCCGGGCCTGAACCGCTCGGCGACGTACAGCGGCGCCTGGTAATGGGGCCGCAGGACGTCAGCCACCACGACCAGCACGCCCAGGTAGGTGACTAGGGTGATGGCCATCCCGGCCAGCGTGCTGCGCACCAATAGTCCTGCAGTCGCGCCGATCGCGAACGCCAGCACGGTGTAGGCACCGATCGTCGTGCCCTGGATCTCGAACAGCGGTGTGCTCATCCGGCTGGACAGCAGGAAGTTGACCGGCTCCAACGCCCACGAACCGACCAAGCCCAGCGCCGTCACCGCGACCGCCACCGGTAGCCCGGCCACCGCAAGCTTGGTCGCCCACCAGCGAGTGCGGCTGATCGACTGGGTGAGGCCGAACACGAGCGTGCCCTGCTCGATCTCCCGTGCGAACAGCGGTGCACCGGCGAACATGCCAAGCAAGACCGGTAGTGCCAGCAGGAAGAGCGGCATGTTGAACACCAAGCCTTGGTACCGCTCCCGAACCGCGGCCTGGTTCGGCAACAGGGACGCTGCGTCGAACCTCAGGTAGACCAGCGCTGCCGTGGTCAGCAGCACCAGCCCAATACTGATCAGGATCTGCAGGCGCTGTTGGCGCCAGGCGAGCCAGGTCATGCCGCCACCTCCTTGCGTGCCGAGCGCAGGTGTGCCAGCGCCAGCTCCTCGAGCGTCGGCTTGTGCTCTTCCCAGCCATTCGCATCGACGCGTTCGGTCGTGCGGACCAGGACCGTCGCCTGGCGCTCGGTGGTCCTCGCCTCGACCACGGTGTGCGGCGGCAGCTCGAGGTCACGTGATCCGATCATCAGCCGGTGCTCGCCGAGCAGATCCTCGATGTCCCCGGCCAGCCGCACTCGACCACCTGCCAGGAGCAGCAGATGGTCACAGACGTCCTCCAGATCGGCGATCACGTGCGAGGACAGCACGACCGTCATGCCCATGTCGGCGACCTCGGCCATCAGCGTCTGCATGACTTCCTTACGCGCCAAGGGGTCCAGGTCGGCGAGCGGCTCGTCGAGCAGCAACAGTGCCGGGCGCCTGCCCAGCGCCATCGCCAAGGCCACCCGCGTGCGCTGACCGCCGGAGAGCGTGCCGATGCGGGCGTTGGTCGGTACGTCAGCCTCGGCGACGAGCCGCGCCGCGTAGTCGTGGTCCCAGCCGGGGTTGAGCTCGGCTCCGGCGCGGAGCATCTCCTGCACCGTGAACGACCGGTACAGCGGCTTGTCCTGGGCCAGGAACGCGAGCTTGCGGTGCGTGCCCTTCCGGCCGGGCTTCTGGCCGAGCACGCGAATGGTCCCGCTCGTGGGCCGGATCAGCCCGCTGGCAAGCCGCATCAACGTGCTCTTGCCGGCGCCGTTCGGCCCGATCAGCGCCGTCACCCGGCCTGGCGGCAGCTGGAAGGTGCAGTCCCGCAAACCCCATCCGCGCCGGTACCGTTTACCCAATCCGGCCGCGTCGAGCGCGGCCGACCCCTCGGTCATGGTCATGTCCCCTCTGGTGTCCGCAAGTCGTGCTCCTGCAGTACGGCTTTGAAAAGCGCTTCCACGTCCTCGTGCTCCAGCGCGCCAGACAGCGCCCGGTCCATCCACGCGGTCAGTTCGGCCCGCAGCTGACCGTCCGACGCCGCCTCAGGCCTGGCCAGCGACTGGCGCACGAAGGTGCCCAGCCCGCGCCGTGCCTCGACCAGCCCGTCCCGTTCGAGCTCGCGGTATGCCTTGAGTACGGTGTTCGGGTTCATCGCCGTGGCCGCCACGACCTCCTTGGCGGTGGGAAGCCGATCGCCGGGTTTGAGCAGCCCCAGACGCAGCGCTTGCCTGGTCTGCTGCACCAGTTGTAGGTACGCCGCGACACCTGAGCGCCGGTCGATCCGGAACTCGATCACTGGCACCCACCTTTCACTACTTAATTAGTGGAAGCATGATGCACGGAGGTGTCCGGTTCCGCAAGCTCCGCCGCGCTGAGGCCAGACCGCGTCCCTGTCGACCCGGAGTTTCGTCATTGAAGATCCCTGCCCTGCTGGCCTTCGTGCTGCCCGGTACAGCGCGCCGAACCGGCATCGTGCGCAGCCGCCGGCCGGGCATCAACGACGGATTCGGCGCGCTGTGCCGGGTACCCGCTGGCCTTCTCGCCCGGGTCAATGAGCGGTCACCAAACCGGAACCGGCGTTCTCCGTGATTTCCCGGCCAGCCGAAGCGGGACCGAGCAGAGGGTGCCGCAGTCCGCGGGTCAGCTCCACGCCGACGACCGTCGGTGCCTCGCCGGCGCTCGATCTGGTGGCGGTCAGGTGGGCGGCTTGATACCGGGCCGGATCATGCCTGGTGGTCGCCGCTTGTATCGCTCATCGGCCTCGGCGGCGACCACGTGGCGTCGGTCTATCAGCGATTCGCTTCCTCGTTCGCGCTGAACGACGGGCGGTAACCCAGGCAAGAGACCCTCGCGGATGAGCACCGTCGGTCCTAACGGAGCCGCGCGAGATCTCCAAGAGCCTCGACATACATAATCAGTCGTGTGCTTCGATCATCTGAACGGAATAGCAGAGGCCGTGTCGGCCGCCGGTTGGTCCTGATCCTGGTCATTGCGTGGCTCGTCGCAAGCTGCAGCGGGACAGCTCAAACTCCGGAGCCCGCGACGGGCAGTTCGCCGACTCGCGCGTCCAACACCAGCCGTACGGTGGTGCTCGAGGTCAGCGGCCAAGGCACGACCGACATCTACTACGCTGCGGACACCAACGGATCGGAGAGCAACGTAATGCTCCCCTGGTCCAAGACGGTGGTGGTGGAGCTTAGCGGAGCCGAGCGCACGAGCGGCCGTCTTGTGTCGATCGTGCCGGGCTCGGTGCGGGCAGCCGATGGCCGTTACGTCGTGGGGCAGTGCCGGATCTTGGTCGACGGCAACGAGGTAGCAAACAACCGGAACGGCCAGTCGCGCTGCGAGCACTTGCTCAAGTAGCAGGCCGCACCGCATGACGCGGCCTCGACCTCATCGCGCCGCTGCGGACGGTGCAGGATGGGTCGGATTTTCACCGGATACCGGTGCAGACGCTCTACTCCTGGCGGGGCAGGCCCTACGGGCCGCGCGCGACGTATGGCAAAGACCTGCGCGATGTCCCCGATGACGTGGCCGCCGTCGCCACCTTCCGCGAGGGCCAGCAGCTCGCCCTGCGTCACGACCCGATCCGCAACCTCCACAGCCGGCGATTCCGACCACACTCTTGTCATCGCGACCTCGGACTCCGGTACCGGTCCGTCGTCGGTAGCCGATGTATCACCGTCCGGGGCCGACGATCACGCGGACCGCCCCGACGCCGCCCACCACGTCTTGGAGAATGGCCAATGACGAGATCCACACAGCCTGGCCCGGCCGATGCCGCTCGCGAGCAGCTGGTACGCCGCGCGCACCGCGAGCCAGTCGAGATCGGCACAACTCACGTCGCGGTCCGCCACCGGCACACGGCGGGTCGGTTCCGACTGGGCGGCAGCAACGAGGACACATGGCACAGACAGCGCCTCACCAGAATCATCCTGCGCGCCGGGACGCGGGAGCGGAACCGCAAATCATGTGCAGCCGACGAGCACGGCAGCTACCGTCGCCTTCATGATCCCTAGTCACTGGATGCCGCACGTTCGCCCTGACGACGGCGAACTCCTCGGCTATCTCGTGGCCGCCGGCGATCACGACACCGTCACACCAGTGACCGTGTTCGGCTACCCACTGGGGCACCCCTCGCCCCGAGCGGCCGCGGAATCTCGCCTTGAGCAGGTCGGACTGAGCTACCTCGCCGACCGATGGGCTCTCGAACTGCCCGACCGAGAGGAGCCGATCAGAGTCGAGATCGTCGAGGCGACGCCCGAACTACTCACAGTCCAGAGCGTCGACTTTGGCTACGAAGCCGACTATGGGACCCGCATCACCCTCGACGTTCCAGTCACTCACGGGCTGCACCGAGCCTGAGTACCTCCGCTGGTCAATCGAATCACAGATACCCGCGGGCTCGGTGGGTGTCCGGCACCGCTTCGGAGACTGGGAAGTAGGGCGAGGAGATCACCCTCGACTACCGGTGCGCCAGGGCTGCCGACGGCAAGTAACTGACCACCGCGCGGCACCGCACGATGCGGGTGGAGTTCGACACCCGGCGGGTGTTCGCGTCGTGGAATCGCTCGATCTTGCCTGTCGTGGTTGGCGAGCGCGGTGCGAAGCACCTCCACCGGCGGGTGGTTGAACCGGCCAGTGAACACCCGCCCGTTATCGGTCAGCAGCTGGGCCGGGCACCCGTAGACCCGCCGCGCCGCCGCTAGCGCGTCACACACCGCCCGGGTCCGCTCGGCAGGCATCAACCGCGCCGACACACAGAACCGGGAGGAATCGTCGATCCCGGTCAGCGCCTTGGCATGGCTGCCGTCGGCGAGCAGGAACCCGCCGACCACATCCATCTGCCACAACTCCATCGGCGCCGCGCGCTCCCACCGCTTGAACCGCTCCGCACGCCGCCGCCGCGCCAACGGCTCCACCAGACCCGCGCGCACCAGTGCCCGATACACCGCCGACTTAGACGGCAACTGCCGCGCTGGCACAAGCCGCCGACGCACCATCTCCGAACGGATCCGCCGCGGCCCCCAATACCGATGCCGCCGCCGCAACTCCAACACCACCGCCTCCGCAACCGCCGGCATCTGATGCGGACACGACCGCGGCCGGTGCGAGAGCTCCACCAGGCCCTCCAGGCCACCCGCCTCATAGCGGGCAACCAGGAATGCAACGTCTGCCGCGACACCCCGGCCTTTTCCGCAGCCTGCTTCACACTCAGCCCGTCAGCGATCACCACCAACACAGCCTGATAACGCTGCTCAGCCACCGAAAGCTCCCTCATCGAGGGAGTGTCAAGGATCAGCCGAACTAGGCGTCAACCATCAGCCGAAACACTGTCAACCATCAACCGAAGGCGATCTGTCGCCCATCAGCCGAAGTAGCACACGCTGGTAGTGGGCCCCCGGGGGATCGAACCCCGAACCCGCGGATTAAAAGTCCGCTGCTCTGCCAATTGAGCTAGAGGCCCGTACAGCACCGCCAGGGTACGGCCCGGCGGCTGCGCAGGAGACAATGGTCAAGTCATGAGCAGCGCCACGGCGACGGCCGTCGGGAGCTTGCGGATCGGGCCGTACGTGGTCGATCCGCCGGTGGCGCTCGCGCCGATGGCCGGGGTCACCAATGTGGCCTTCCGGCAGCTCTGCCGCGAGCAGGGCGGCGGGCTGTTCGTCTGCGAGATGATCACGTCGCGGGCGCTGGTGGAACGTCATCCGGACACCCTCCAGATGGTCACCTTCACCCCCGACGAGAGCCCGCGCTCGCTGCAGCTCTACGGCATCGACCCCACGACGGTCGCGGCGGCGGTCCGGATGATCGTCGACGACGATCTTGCCGACCATATCGACCTCAACTTCGGGTGCCCGGTCCCGAAGGTCACGCGCAGGGGTGGCGGCGCGGCGCTGCCGTACAAGCGACGCTTGTTCGCCCAGATCCTCGACGCCGCCGTCGGCGCGGCTGGCCGCATCCCCGTGACGGTCAAGATGCGCGTCGGCATCGACGAGCAGCACCACACCTATCTCGACGCGGCCCGGATCGCCGCGGACGCCGGCGTCGCTGCGATCTCCCTGCACGCCCGAACCGCCGCGCAGCGCTACTCCGGCCAGGCCGACTGGGCGGCCATCGCCCGCCTCCGCGACTCGGTACCGGCCCACATCCCCGTCCTCGGCAACGGCGACATCTTCTCGGCAGCCGACGCGGTGGCGATGCTCGAGAAAACAGCCTGCGACGGCGTCGTGATCGGCCGCGGTTGCCTTGGCCGGCCGTGGCTGTTCGCTGAGCTGGCAGCGGCGCTCAACAACCAGCCGCCGCCGACCCCACCGACGCTCGGCGAGGTCGCCACCATCCTGCGCCGGCACGGTCACCTCCTCTCCGCGCACATGGGCGAGCACCGCGGGATCCGCGAGCTGCGCAAGCACGTCGCCTGGTACCTCAAGGGCTTCCCCGTCGGGTCCGACCTCCGCCGCAGCCTCGGCCTCATCGACGGCCTCGCCCGGCTCGACGAGCTCATCGGCCAGTTCGACCCCACCATCGAGTGCCCGCCGGACGCCGACGGCCCCCGCGGACGGCAGGGTTCACCAGGTCGTGTGGTGCTACCAGAGGGATGGCTGGACGATCCTGAAGACACTGCGGTGCCGCACGGCGCGGAGTTGGCCACGTCCGGCGGTTGAACCACCCCCGCAGGCCACCGGCAACGCGTCCGAGGCAGACTCGTGGCTTGAGGGGGAGGTGGTCCCGGTGAGCGTGAGTATTCCGCCCTTCGGCACCAGGATCGGGTTTCACGCGTCGACGGTGGTCGAGGAGCACGTGATCGCCGCAGACGAGTTGGCCCGCGCCGGCCGTTACGAGCAGGCCTACGCACAGCTGCGCGAGGCGATGCAGCTGCTGCGGGACGAGCGGGACCCCGCCGAGCTCGTCACGCCGGCGAACCGCGAGCTCGTCCGGCTGCGCCGCGAGCACGCCGAGGCCCGCGAGCTGAGCCGCCGCGACAGCCTCACCGACACCTACAACCGCCGCTACCTCGACGAGCAGCTCGTCACCCTGCGCGCGGAGTCCGACGTGCTGCACTCGGGAATGGCCATCGCGCTGGTCGACATCGACCACTTCAAGCAGATCAATGACCGCTACGGGCACCCGTTCGGCGACCGGGTGCTCCAGCGAGTGGTCGGCGAGCTGGACGCGGTGCTGCCGGCCGGCGCGTTCTGCGCCCGCTACGGCGGCGAGGAGTTCGCCCTGGTCTTCCCCGGCCGCGACCTCGACGACGCGATCACCGTCTGCGAGGAGGCCCGCCAGCGGGTGGACAAGTACGACTGGACGGAGCTGGACGACAGCCTGCGCGTCTGGGTCAGCATCGGCGTCGGGCACACGCTGCGCCGCCCACCCGACGTCGAGCAACTGATCAGGGCTGCGGATGTGCTGCTGTACGCGGCGAAGGAGTCCGGACGAAACGCGGTCGCCTTCCGCGACCCGGCCAACCTGCGAGTTCAGCTCGCCGGGCCGGCCGGTGACCGCCGGGCCATCCCGCAGCCGGCCGCCCCCGCGGACTGACCGCCTGCCGCAACGCAGGTCACCGTTTCGTTTGGCATTCGTTACCAAATCGAACCCGCAGATCAGCACGGGAATCACCCCCCTACGATCGAGCCACCGCGACCCGGGGCTGGAGGTGGAGTGGACGACCGAGACGACAACGGTCGCCGACACCGCTCGACCGGGCGCGCGGTAGCCGACGACCAGGCCGACAACGACGAGGCCGAAGACCCGGTCGAGGGCACCGCATCCAAGACGTCGACCGGGCTGCGGCCGCTGCCCCCGGTACCGGCCCGCTTCGACCGCTCCCAGCGTGGGCCAGCCCAGACCCAGGACCGGCCAGCCAGCCCACCACGCCAGCCCGGACGCCGCCCCAACGGCGCCCCGCCACCCACGGCCGGGCGCCCCGGCGGCGGTACAACCAGCCCAGCAGCTCCCACCGGAAGCGGGCGGCACGGCCTCGCGGCGCCAGAGCCCGACCAGCCGCGGGAGGCGTCCGCCGAGGAAGTCCACGACCTGCGCGTCCGCAAGATCGACGAGAGCCTGACGCGGATGACGGCGGCGCACGCCGGGCTGCCGAAGGGCGTCGGAGCCACCACCGCCAAGCGCGACGACGCCGAGCAACAGCCCGCCGAGGACCCGGACGAACCGGGCACGCCGACGAAGACGCAGCGACGGCTGATCCGCACCGGCAAGGTGGTGGCCCTGGCCGCCGCGGCGACCCTGTTCGTCGTCGCTGCCGCCGGCTGGGGCACCAAGCTGTGGCTGGACACCCAGATCCGCGAGGTCGCCGCCCTGGACCTCGCCTCGGACGCGATCGTCAACCCCGCCGCGCAGGTCGGCGACGAGAACTTCCTACTGGTCGGCTCTGACAACCGTCCGGGCACCCAGCGCTCCGACTCGATCATGGTGGCGCACCTGCCGGCCGACCGCAGCCGTGCGGTCGTCGTGTCCTTCCCCCGCAGCCTGGAGGTCGACCGGCCGGCCTGCCAGCGCTGGGACGCAGCCGCTGCCACCTATCGCGACGAGCCGATCCAGGACGAGCCACGCAGCAAGCTCAGCACCACCTACGAGACCGGCGGCCCGCGCTGCCTGACCAAGGCCATCCAGAAGGTGACCGGGCTGCCTATCACGCGCTTCATCGGCATGGACTTCACCGGCGTCAAGGAGATGGTCGACGCCGCGAACGGCGTGGAGATCTGTGTGGAGAAGCCGGTCATCGACGGCGTGCTGGGCGTCGTCGTACCCAGCGCCGGCACGTCCAAGCTCAACGGCACACGGGCGCTCGACTTCGTGCGAGCCCGCAACGTGCGAGGCGACCCCACCGCCGACTACGGCCAGATCCAGCGTCAGCAGGAGTTCCTGGCCGCCCTGCTGCGCGCCGCCGCGTCCAACCAGGTCGCACTGGACCCCACCGCGGTGCGCACCTTCGTCAGCGCCTTCGCCGAGCACAGCGTCGCCGACAATGCGGGGGCGGACGAGCTGATCCTGCTCGCGCAGTCGATCCAGGCGCTGAACCCCGCGTCGGTCCTCTTCCGCACCGCGCCCACCACCGGCGAGCCCAACGACCGCGGCAACGAGGTGCTGCGCGACGCCGACTCCACCGCCTTGTTCACCGCACTGCGCAACGACGCCAAGCTGCCGGACACCGCAGCGGCGGCGGGCTCGGCGAGCTCCGGCTCAGCCGCCGCCGAGGGCAGCAACGCGGCGGTCGACGCCAGTGACGTGCGCGTGCAGGTGCTCAACGCCTCCGAGCGCTCCGGACTGGCCAGCCAGGTCGGCAGCTCCCTGGAGAAGCTGGACTTCACCGTTGTCTCGGTCGGCAACGCGGACACCCCGGCCGACAGAACGGTGATCCGCTACTCGCCGGACCGCGAGGCGCAGGCCAAGGTGCTGGCGGCCGTGGTGCCGGACGCCGCAATGCAACCCGACGAGTCCGAGACGGGCACGCTGCAGCTGGTGCTCGGCGCCAACTTCGACGACATCGTCAGCCCGCTCGCGGCCAACGATGGATCTTCGGGCTCGAGCGGCGCAAGCACCCCGGCGCCGGCGACGCAAACCGCGACGTGCCGCTGAGATCGTCGCCTGGATAGGCAGCGTTCATGCCGGGTTCATCTGCTCGGGCTGCTCAGGTGACACCGGGCGAATAGGGTCGTTGCCATGCGTGAGGCCTACCATGAGCGACTCGACGGGCTCGCCGACGACCTTGCCGACATGTGCGAACAGGTCGCGGTGGCGATGGAGAAGGCAACTTCGTCGTTGCTGGGCCGCGATCTCGCCCTCGCCGAGCAGGTGATCAGCGACGACGTCAAGATCGACGCTGCCCGCAGCAGCGTCGAGGCGACCGCGTTCGCTCTGCTCGCCCTGCAGACTCCGGTGGCCACCGACCTGCGGGTCGTGGTGTCGTCCATCCACGCCGCAGGCGACCTCGAGCGGATGGGTGACCTGGCCCTGCACGTCGCCAAGACCGCCCGCCGGCGTCACCCGCAGCCGGTGTTGCCCGAGCAGGTCCAGCCGTACTTCGCCGAGATGGGCCGGCTCGCGGTCGCGATGGCCGAGAAGGCGTCCACCGTGCTCCGCAACCGCGACGCTCAGGTCGCCGCGGCGCTGGAGGTCGAGGACGACGCGATGGACGACCTCCATCGCCACCTGTTCACCGTGCTGATGGCCAAGGACTGGCCTCACGAGGTCGCGGCAGCGGTAGACATCACGCTGCTCGGCCGCTTCTACGAGCGCTACGCGGACCACGCGGTGTCGGTGGCCCGACGGATCGTCTACGTGGTCACCGGGGAGATGCCCGGCACGCTGCCCGTCTGAGCCGCTCGGCCGCAACCTTTCATCCCGGACGCCCTCGGTCGGGTGCGGCAGGGCTCACGTCGACTGGCGGTACTCGTCGGCGATGCGGGTGAGCAGCTCCCGGGCCTGGTCGCCGTAGACGGCGAGCTCGGCGAGCAGATTGAACTTCGCCACGTACTCCTCGATGTCGGCCTGGTCACCGATCAGCGCGGCACCGGAGGTGGTGCCGAAGTGCACCGCCCGCTCATCGAAGATGTGGAAGCCGTGCAGCGGCTGCACGGTGGCCGGGGTGCGGTGCGGGATGATGCCGAGCGTGACGTTGGGCCGGCGGCTGACCTCCACCATGTGGTCGAGCTGCTCCGCCATGATCGCGGCGCTGCCGTAGCACCAGTCCAGCGCGCCCTCGGTCTGGATGAGCACCCACTGGCGGTCTAGGTCGTCGAGCAGGGATTGTGCGCCGATCCGGGTGGCGGTGCTCTTGGCGTTGTCGTCCAGGTCGCCGCCCGCCCGCCCGAAGACGTGGGTCACGAACGCCCTGGTCTGCAAGGTGCCGAGGATGGCGGCCGGATGGAACGAGCGGACCAGCCGCGACGACGCCTCGATCGTCGCGAGCCGCTGCTGGAAGTGGTTCAGTCCACGTTGCATGATCACCCGGGAGTTCAGGTGCTCCGGGCGGATCGCCTCGGCCAGCTCCACGAGCCGGGCTGTCTCGGCGGCCGTGGCGCCGTAGACGCCGGCCAGGGTGCGGACCAGCTCGGGCGAGGGCAGCGAGCGGCCGCGCTCGAAGCGGGACAGCCCGGCCTGGCTGGTGCCGGCGGCTTCTGCGGCCGGGATCTGGGCGAGCCCGGCCGTCTCGCGCA
>JACDBJ010000558.1 GCA_013695005.1 Pseudonocardiales bacterium | reverse complement strand
GCCGAGCATCCCTTCGGAGTCGCCCGCGCCGGACCCGGCCGCCCCCGACGCGTCGGCCGGCTCGACTCCCGGTCCGGCGAACCCCGAGCTCGCGCGGCAGATCGCACAGGCCAAGCTGCTGCGGCAGAGCAGCGACCCGGCCATCCAGCAGCAGGCGCTCGCGCAGCTCGACTGCGCCGCACCGGATCCGCTGCGGGGCTACGACGACCCGGGCAAGCCACTGGTGACCTGCAACCGGGACGGCACCGAGAAGTACATCCTCGGGCCGTCGTTCCTGGACGGCACGCTGATCTCCGACGCCAACGCGGTGCCGAACTCGCAGGGCGCCGGCTACCTGGTCAACCTCAGCTTCAAGCCCGAGGGCGCCGACATCTGGGGCAAGTACACCAGCGCCCACGTCCGCGAGGCCGCCGCCTTCGTGCTGGACAGCGAGGTGGTGTCCGCCCCGGTCATCCAGGGACCCATCTTCGGCGACACCCAGATCACCGGGCAGTTCAGCCAGGTCGAGGCGCAGAAGCTCGCAGGTGTGCTCAAGTACGGGTCGCTGCCGCTGTCGTTCGCACCATCGGAGGCCGAGACCGTCTCGGCGACGCTGGGGCTGGCGTCGCTGCAGGCCGGCTTGATCGCCGGCGGCATCGGGCTGCTGCTCGTCTTCGTGTACTGCCTGATCTACTACCGGGCACTGGGCGTGCTGACGATCCTGTCGCTCGTGCTGTCCGGGGCCGTGGTCTACGCGGTGCTGGTGCTGCTCGGCAGGGCGATCGGCTTCACCCTGGACCTGGCCGGGGTGGCCGGGTTCATCGTCGCCATCGGTATCACCGCGGACTCGTTCGTGGTGTTCTTCGAACGGCTCAAGGACGAGGTGCGTGAGGGCCGCAGCTTCCGCTCGGCCGTACCGCGGGCGTGGGTTCGCGCCCGGCGCACGATCCTGTCCGCGGACGCGGTCAGCTTCCTGGCCTCGGCCGTGCTGTACCTGCTGGCGGTCGGTCAGGTGAAGGGCTTCGCGTTCACCCTCGGCATGGCTACCGTGCTGGACCTGCTCGTGGTGTTCCTTGTGACGCATCCGCTGGTCGCGCTCGCGGCCAACTCGAGGATCTTCGGCAGCCCGTCGTTGTCGGGGCTGGGCGCGGTCGCCCGCCTCGGCGCTGAACGACGTCAGGCGGCCGTGGTGAGGAGGGCCTGATGGTCTGGACACCGCCAGCGCCCAAGCCGCCTGGCGTGCTGAGCCGGCTCTACACCGGCACCGGCGCCTTCGACATCGTCGGCCGCCGCCGACTCTGGTACATCGCCTTCGGAACCCTGATGCTGATCTGCATCGGCTCGATGGTCTTCCGCGGGTTCAACCTCGGCATCGACTTCGAGGGCGGCACGCGCATCCAGTTCCCGACCGCGACCTCGGCGGTTGCCACGGTGTCGTCCGAGCAGGTGTCCACAGACGTCGGCCGGGTCGTCGCGGACTCGATCGGCCAGGAGCCGGTCTCGGTGCAGAAGGTCGGTACCGGCGCGGCGGAGTCCGTGCTCATCCGGACCGAGACGCTCACCGCCGTCGACTCGGTGAAGGTCAAGCAGGCGCTGTTCGACGCGTTCAAGCCGGTCGGCGCCAACGGTGAGCCGAGCCTGCAGGCGATCAGCGACAGCGCGGTGAGCGCGAGTTGGGGCGGCGAGATCACGACCCAAGCGCTGATAGCGCTCGCGGTGTTCTTGGTCCTCGTCACGATCTTCCTCGCGTTCTACTTCGAGCGATCCATGGCGATTGCGGCCTTGGTCGCGCTCATACACGACGTGGTGGTCACCGCCGGCATCTACTCGATCATCGGGTTCGAGGTGACGCCGTCCACGGTGATCGGGCTGCTCACCATCCTCGGGTTCTCGCTTTACGACACGGTGGTGGTGTTCGACAAAGTCCGGGAGAACACCCGCGGCTTGCTCGGCCTGACCAGACGCACCTACGCCGAGGCGGCGAACCTCGCGCTGAACCAGACGCTGATGCGCTCGATCAACACCTCGCTGATCGCGGTGCTGCCGGTGATCGGCCTGCTGGTGATCGGCGTCGGGCTGCTCGGCGTGGGGACGCTGGCCGACCTCGCGTTGGTGCAGATGGTCGGGATCCTCGCCGGTGCCGCGTCGTCGATCTTCCTCGCCACGCCCGTGCTGGTCGACCTGAAGATGCGCGACCCGAGGTTCATCCAGCAGGCGGAGCGGGTGCGAGTCCGGAGGGCCCGCGCCGCGGCCGGTAAGGCCGAGCCGGAGGAGCTGGCGGTTCCGGAGCCGGTCGTCGAGACCGGTGACCCCAGCGGGTCCGGCGACGACCCCGACCTCAGCGACGATGACATGCTGGCCGACGAGCTGCGCCGGGAGAAGGCGTTGGCCGCTGCGGCCGGCGTGCCGGCGCGTACCGGTAAGGCCCAGCAGCAGCCGGCCCGGCGTCCACCCGCCAGCCGGACCGGAGGGCGTCCGAGCGGCAAGGCCTCGCGGCCCACCGGCAAGAAACGACGCTGAGCACGGCGTCGTGACTGCCGCACAGCTGGTCACGGCGCTGATCCGCGACGTCCCCGACTTCCCGGAGCCGGGCATCCTGTTCCGCGACCTCACCCCGGTGCTCGCCGACCGCCACGCCCTTGCGGCCGCGGTGGCTGCCATGGCCGAGGCTGTCGGAGACGCCGACGTCATCGTCGGCGTCGAGGCGCGTGGCTTCCTGCTCGGTGGCGCCGTGGCGCACCAGGCCGGCCTCGGGCTCGTGCCGGTGCGCAAGGAAGGCAAGCTGCCGCGGGTGGCGGTGAGCCGCAGTTACGAGCTGGAGTACGGCACCGCGACGCTGGAGCTGCCCGCAGACGTACTCTCGCCCGGCTCGCGCGTGCACCTCGTCGACGATGTGCTCGCCACCGGCGGCACCGCCGCGGCGTGCTGCGAGCTCGTGGAGCAGGCCGGTGCAGAGGTGACCGGCATCGGTGTGCTGCTGGAGCTGGTGCAGCTCGGTGGCCGTGACCGCCTGGCCGGCCGCGCCGTACACGCGGTGCTCACGCTCTAGAGCTTGCTCCGTTCGGACTAAGGCCGATGGGGGATTCCGATGACGCAGTCCGAGGACGGGATGGTGAAGTCGCGAGGGCCGCGGGTCCGGGCGTTCCTGTTCCGAGAGTCGATCGCCTGGGTAGGTGCCCTGCTGGCCGTCACCGGGTTGGCCGGGCTGCTCAACGCGGTGATCCAGCCGATCAACCAGCTGACCAAGCCGGCCGCTGAGGTGCTCGTGAACAGCGCGGACGGCAGGGGCGCGGAATTCTCGACGGTGGACCTGCCGGTCTGGCTGAACCTGCTCAGCGAAACCAAGTCCGTCGCCGGGAGCGCCGCCTTGTGTGTCGGGGCGTGGATGCTTCGCAAGGTCCTGCTCAGCATCGGCGCCGGGCAGCCGTTCGACCCGCGCAACCCTCGGCGACTGCGGTGGCTGGCCTTGGCCGTCTTCTTCGGGACGATCATCGCGCCCGTGGCCACATACTGGTCGGCCCGGGTGGTCCTGGGTCACGTGGGCGCCGATCCGCTGACCGCGTACCTGCCCTTGGAGCTGTGGGGGCCGTTGCTCGCGCTCGTGATCCTGGCCGCCGCCGAGGCGTTCCGGCAGGGTCGGCAGCTGGTCGACGAGACCGCCGGCCTGGTGTAGGTGGCGTCCCCGAGCGACCCAGTCGCCGGCCCTGTCGTCGACTCCGGTGAGAGCGCCCACCTCATCGAGTGCCTTCTCGATGCGCTGCTTGCCGAGCGCGGCATGACCGTCGCCGAGCTGTCTCGCCGGGTCGGGGTCACCGTGGTGAACCTGTCGGTGCTCAAGAACAACCGGGCACGGGCGATCCGGTTCTCCACGCTCACGGAGATTTGCCATGCGCTGGACTGCCAGCCAGGGGACCTGTTCAGGGTCACGCACCCATAGCCGGCCACCGCAGCCGACGCTCCCACCATCACGGCTGACGGGCTGCGCAGGGCTATCCTTGCCGGGGTGGAGCGTCCGTGAGTGCCGACGTGCCGCCCATTGCGGATCCGGTGACCGCGGCGGACGGTGCAGCACGTCCGTCGGCGACCCGGCGTGTGCGGGCCCGGATCGCCCGGAAGATCACCTCCCCGCGGCCCAACGCGATCAAGCCGGTGCTGGAGCCGCTCGCCAGCGTGCACCGCACCCTGCACCCCAAGGCCGACCTCGGGCTGTTGCAGCACGCCTATGACATCGCCGAGGCGAAGCACGCCGGGCAGCTGCGCAAGTCCGGCGACCCGTACATCACCCATCCGCTCGCGGTGGCGACCATCCTGGGCGAGCTCGGCATGGACACCACGACGCTGGTGGCAGCGCTGCTGCACGACACGGTGGAGGACACCGACTACTCGCTGGCTCGGCTGTCCGCCGACTTCGGTGACGAGGTCGCACACCTCGTCGACGGGGTCACCAACCTGGACAGGGTCGAGCTGGGCGCGGCGGCCGAGGCGGAGACGATCCGCAAGATGGTCGTCGCGATGGCGCGCGACCCCCGGGTGCTGGTGATCAAGCTCTCCGACCGGCTGCACAACATGCGGACCATGCGGTTCCTCTCACCGGAGAAGCAGGCGAAGAAGGCTCGCGAGACCCTCGAGGTGCTCGCCCCGCTGGCGCACCGGCTCGGGATGGCCACCGTCAAGTGGGAGCTGGAGGACCTCGCGTTCGCGATCCTGCACCCCAAGCGCTACGACGAGATCGTGCGGCTGGTCGCCAACCGGGCGCCGTCACGGGATACCTACCTCGGCCAGGTCATCGCGGAGGTGGACGCGCAGCTCAGCGCTGCGCGGGTCGCGGCGACCGTCGAGGGCAGGCCGAAGCACTACTACTCAATCTACCGGAAGATGATCGTCAAGGGTAAGGACTTCGACGACATCCACGACCTGGTCGGGGTGCGCATCCTGGTCGACACGGTGCGCGACTGCTACGCCGCGATGGGCATGGTGCACGCGCTGTGGCAGCCGATGCCCGGCCGGTTCAAGGACTACATCGCCCAGCCCCGTTTCGGCGTCTACCAGTCGCTGCACACGACGGTGATCGGGCCGGACGGCAAGCCGCTGGAGGTGCAGATCCGCACCGAGGACATGCATCGCACCGCCGAGTACGGCATCGCGGCGCACTGGCGCTACAAGGAGCTGCGCGGAGCCAACGGCAACGGGCCTGGCGGCCAGGCGCTCGAGGTCGACGAGATGGCGTGGATGCGCCAGCTGCTCGACTGGCAGCGGGAGGCCGCCGACCCCGGCGACTTCCTGGAGTCGCTGCGCTTCGACCTCGCCACCAAGGAGCTGTTCGTCTTCACCCCGAAGGGCGACGTGATCACGTTGCCGTCCGGGTCGACACCCGTGGACTTCGCCTACGCCGTGCACACCGAGGTCGGGCACCGTTGCATCGGCTCGCGGGTCAACGGCAGGCTCGTCGCGCTGGAGCGCAAGCTCGACAACGGCGAGGTCGTGGAGATCTTCACCTCGAAGGCCGACACCGCGGGCCCCAGCCGGGACTGGTTGCAGTTCGTCGCCTCGCCGCGGGCCAAGGCCAAGATCAAGCAGTGGTTCGCCAAGGAGCGCCGCGAGGAGGCCATCGAGGCCGGCAAGGAGTCGCTGACCAGGGAGGCCCGCCGCACCGGGCTGCCGCTGCAGCGGCTCGTGTCGGCCGACTCGGTGGCCGCGTTGGCCCGAGAGCTGCACTACCCGGACGTCTCGGGCCTGTTCGCCGCCATCGGCGAGGGGCACGCGTCGGCCCGCCACGTCGTGCAGCGGCTGACCGCGCTGCTCGGCGGTGAAGAGGAGGCCGAGGAGGACCTGGCCGAGCGCTCGACGCTGTCCACGGTGCAGCCGCGGCGGCCACCCGGCCATGTCGGGGTCGTGGTGCACAGCGAGAGCGGCGACCTCACCGACGTGCTGGTGAAGCTCGCCCGCTGCTGTACCCCGGTGCCCGGCGACGAGATCCTCGGTTTCGTCACCCGCGGCGGCGGGGTGAGCGTGCACCGCGTCGACTGTACCAACGCCGCTGACCTGCAGAAACGTGACGAGCGGCTGGTCGACGTCGAGTGGTCCGCGGCGTCCGGCGCGGTCTTCCTGGTAGCGATCCAGGTCGAGGCGTTGGACCGTCAACGGCTGCTGTCCGACGTGACCAAGGTGCTGGCCGACGAGAAGGTCAACATCCTGTCGGCGTCGGTGGCCACCTCGCGGGACCGGGTGGCGGTGAGCCGGTTCACCTTCGAGATGGGCGACCCGAAGCACCTGGGCTACATCCTCAGCGTGGTCCGTAACGTCGAGGGCGTCTACGACGTGTACCGGGTGTCTTCCGCCGGCTGAGCCGGCAATTCAGCTTCAGCCGGTTGAGCCCCGGGGCGCGTCGCTTGCTCCACGTAGGCCGCCGGCAGCTCGCTCGTACCGCATGCCGTCTTCGGGGCAGCGGAACTCTGCGTCAAGCCGCGCGCCGCAGGAGCACACCCAGCCCTTCTGGCGTGCGGGATTCCCAGCGACGAACGCGTGGGCGGGCACGGACGCGGTAACCACCGACCCGGCGGCGACGAACGCATGCCGGCCGATCTCCAGGCCGCAGACCACCACGGCACCCGCGCCGAGTGTCGCTCCCTGGCGAACCATCGTCGGCAACAGCTCGGCGGCCGGCCGCCGGATCGCAGCTCTCGGCCGCAGGTCGTTCGTGAACAGCACGTTCGGTCCGAGGAAGACCTCGTCCTCGCATGTCACGCCGCTGAACACCAGCGTCCCGTTCTTGACGGTGACCCGATCGCCGAGTGCGGCGCCGTCCTCGACGAAGGCGCAGTCGCAGATGTTGCAGTCCCTGCCGACGCGGGCGCCGGCGAGGACGTGCGCGAACGCCCAGATCCGGGTGCCTTCGCCGACCTCGTCGCTCTCGCAGAGCCCCTGCGGGTGTACCTGGACGCCGGCCGGTTCGGTCATCGTGCGACCGCGGCGGCCAGCACCTCCGCCACCCGCTCCTGCTGGCCGGCGGTGATGCCAGGGAACAGTGGCAGCGACAGGATGCGGCGAGCCAACCCCTCGGCCACCGGGAACGCACCCGGGCGGTGGCCGAGGTAGGCGAAGGCACCGGTGAAGTGGATGGGCGTCGGGTAGTGGATGCCAGCGCCGATCCTCGCCGCGTGCAGCTGGCCTAGCACGTAGTCGCGGTGATCGACCTGCACCACGTAGAGATGCCACGCGGGCTCGCTGCCGGCGTCCACCACCGGGGTGACGACGCCGCCAACGCCCGCCAGCAG
>JACDBJ010000540.1 GCA_013695005.1 Pseudonocardiales bacterium | reverse complement strand
CCTCGGGGCTGCCGAGGTCCTCGACCGGGCCGGCGTCCTCGGGAGCGGCCCGGTTCTCCGCGGGCAGCAGGGCGGCCAGCGCCGCCCCGGTGATGCGCCGGAACGCCCGCCGCGGTCGGCCACGCTCCAGGACCGCCACCTCAAGCGCGTTCACGCCGAGCACGCGGCCGGCCTGGGTGCCGCCGTTGGCCGCCGACGACGTCGACGCGGTGCTGCCCGCGGGGCCGGTGCCCGGAGACTGCAGGGCCTGCAACGCCACCGCGATGGCCTCGTCGAGCGGCAGGCCGGCCTGGTAGGACTCCTTGAGCCGGGTGCTGATCGGGTCGGTCTGCCCGCCCATCACCACGTACTGCGGCTCGTCGGTGATCGAGCCGTCGTAGGTGATGCGGTAGAGCTGGTCATCGGAGGCGTCGGCCCCCACCTCCGCGACGCACAGCTCCACCTCGAATGGTTTCTGCTGCTCGGTGAACACCGCGCCGAGGGTCTGCGCGTACGCGTTGGCCAGCCACTTGCCGGTGACGTCGCGCCGGTCGTAGGAGTAGCCGCGGACGTCCGCGAGCCGGATGCCGGCGGTGCGCAGGTTCTCGAACTCGTTGTAGCGCCCCACCGCGGCGAAGCCGATCCGGTCGTAGATCTCCGAGACCTTGTGCAGCGCCGTGGAGTGGTTCTCGGCGACGAACAGCACGCCGTTGGCGTAGGTCAGCACGATGACGCTGCGGCCACGGCCGATGCCCTTGCGGGCCAGTTCCGAACGGTCGCGCATCAACTGCTCGACCGAGGCGTAGAACGGCATCGTCACGGCGGGGGCTCCTGAGTCATCTTGGCGGCAGCTCGGCGGTCCTCGGGGTTCGGGTCTAGCCGCCTGGCCGGGCTACCCGGTCGGCGATCACCGCACGGACGATTTCGCCGATCTCCTCGTCCGGCCGGCGCAGCGCGCCCTCGGCGGTGATCGTGACGACCACCGGGTAGATACCGCGGGTCATGTCGGGGCCGCCCGTGGCGGTGTCCTCGTCGGCCGCGTCGTAGAGCGCCTCCACGGCCGCCCGCACCGCCACCGGCGTACTCGCGGCCGGGTCGTGCAGCTTCTTGAGCACCGTCCTGGCGAACAGCGAGCCCGACCCGACGGAGTGGAAGCCGCCCTTCTCGTCGTAGCGGCCGCCTGCGGGGTCGAACGACACGATCCGGCCGGCCTGCGCCGGGTCGGCGACGTCTACGTCGTAGCCGACGAACAGCGGCACCACGACGAAGCCCTGCAACGCCGCCCCGAGGTTCGCCCGCACCATGCCGGCCAGCTTGTTGGCCTTGCCCTCCAACGACAACGACACGCCCTCGATCTTCTCGTAGTGCTCGAGGTCGACGGTGAACAGCCGCACCATCTCCACGGCCATTCCGGCCGCGCCGGCGATGCCGACGGCGGAGTAGGCGTCGGTGACGAAGACCTTCTCGATGTCGCGCTGGGCGATGAGGTTGCCGGAGGTTGCCCTGCGGTCGCCGGCGATGACGACACCCTCGCCGGAGGTCAGGGCGACGATCGTGGTGCCGTGTGGGACGTCCAGCGGCGGGTCACCGGCTCGGCGGGCGGGCTGGTTGTTCACCATGGCGCTGGGCAGCAGGTGCGGGGCCGCGCTGGCGACGAAGTCGGTGAACGATGCGGCGCCGGGGGTGAAGTACGGCGCGGGCAAAGAGGCGCTGACCGGGCTGAAGGGTCCCGCCGGTGGCTGGACCGACCTGGGATCCATCGGCGGTATGCCCTCCTCAGCTTTTCGATCGGTGGACGCCCGGCCAACTTGTCGGGGCGGCTACTCGCCACCCTTCTGCACGTAGGCGCGGACGAAGTCCTCGGCGTTCTCTTCCAGCACGTCGTCGATCTCGTCCAGGATCGTGTCGACGTCCTCCCCCAGCTTCTCACGTCGTTCCTGGCCGGCACCCGCCGCGCCGGAACCGTCGTCGTCGTCCTCGCCGCCGCCGCCTTGACGCTTGGTCTGCTCCTGGGCCATGGCGCCTCCCCTTGCTCGGTGCCGTGCGCGGTCGCCGATCTGAACACTACCCAGCCCGGCGACGACATGCCCGGATTCGGCTCAGCCCCGGGTGAGCGCCTCGACCAGCTCCTCGGCGGTGGCCGACGCGTCGAGCAGCTTGCCGACGTGCCGGCGGGTGCCGCGCAGCGGCTCGAGCGTCGGGATGCGCACCAGCGACTCCCGGCCGAGGTCGAAGATGACCGAGTCCCACGAGGCGGCGGCGACCTCCGCGGGATAGCGCTGCAGGCACCGTCCCCGGAAGTAGGCCCTGGTGTCCTCCGGCGGCTCGCGCATCGCGGACCGGACAGCCTCCTCGCTAACCAGCCGCTGCATCGAGCCGCGGGCGACGAGGCGGTTGTACAGGCCCTTGGACAGCCGCACGTCGGCGTACTGCAGGTCCACCAGCTGCAAGCGGGGCGACGACCAGGCAAGGCCGTCGCGCGAGCGGTAGCCCTCCAGCAGTCGCAGCTTCGCCACCCAGTCCAACCGGTCGGCGCACTCCATCGGATCGCGGGTCAGTGCGTCGAGCACCTCACCCCACATCGTCATGATCTCGGCGGTCACCGGGTCGACACTCGAGGGGTCCTCGCCCTGCGTCGAAGCGACGTGTGCGGCGGCCCGGTCGTGGTAGGCCCACTGCAGGTCGAGCCCGGTCATCGTGCGGCCGTCGGTGAGCTCGACCTTCGCCTGCAACGTGGGGTCGCGGCTGATCGTGTGGATCGCCCGCACCGGCTCGGCCAGGCGCAGGTCGTCGAAGCGCTGGCCGGCCTCGATCATGTCGAGCACGAGCGCGGTCGCGCCGACCTTGAGCAGCGTGGACGTCTCGGCCAGGTTCGCGTCACCGAGGATGACGTGCAGCCGGCGGTACTTGTCCGCGTCGGCGTGCGGCTCGTCGCGGGTGTTGATGATGCCCCGTTTAAGGGTGGTCTCCAGCCCGACCTCGACCTCGATGTAGTCGCTGCGTTGTGAGAGCTGGTAGCCAGCCTCGTCGGCGGTGGGGCCGAGGCCGACCCTACCGGCGCCGCACACCACCTGGCGGGAGACGAAGAACGGCGTGAGCCCGGTGACGATCGACGGGAACGTCGTCGAGCGCGACATCAGGTAGTTCTCGTGGCTGCCGTAGCTGGCGCCCTTGCCGTCGGTGTTGTTCTTGTAGAGCTGGATCTGCGGCGCGCCAGGCACGGTCGCCGCCCGCATCCCCGCCTCCTCCATCACCCGTTCGCCGGCCTTGTCCCAGATCACGACGTCGCGCGGCGTCGTCACCTCGGGCGTGGAGAACTCCGGGTGCGCGTGGTCGACGTAGAGCCGGGCGCCGTTGGTCAGAATGACGTTGGCGGCACCGAGGTCGTCGAGCTCGCTGTCGGAGTTGGCCGACACGCTCGGCGTCGAGAGGTCGAAGCCGCGGGCGTCGCGCAGCGGGGACTCGACCTCGTAGTCCCACCGGGCCCGACGTGCCCTTGGCAGCTCGGCCGCCGCCGCGTAGGCCAGCACGACCTGGGTGGAGGTGATCACGGGGTTGGCGGTTGGGTCACCGGGTACCGAGATGCCGTACTCGATCTCAGTACCCATGATCCGGCGGGCACTCACAGTGGTGGCCTGCCCAGCAGACCTCGGGTGCTCACAACGCGAGCCTAGCCGCCGACGGGCTCCGCGGCCGGGGTGTCGCCCTCGTCCGTCGGGTACGGGTTCTCACCGAGGTGGAGGGTGACGGCCTCCGCGATGGCTCGGAGCTGGTCCACCTGCGCCGGGGTCAACGAGTCGAACAGGGTCTCCCGCACCGAGGTCACATGCCCCGGCGCGGCGGCCTCCAGCGCGGCGAAACCCTCGGCGGTGAGCTCGGCGATGGCGCCGCGTCGGTCACACGGGTCGGCAGTTCGCCGCACCCAGCCGGACTCCTCCAGCCGCGCCACCGCGTGGCTGAGCCTGCTGCGCGAGGAGGTCGACGACTCGGCGAGCTTGCTCATGCGCAGCGCGTGCTCGGGAACCTCGGAGAGCCGGACCAGGATCTCGTAGTAGGCGTGCGGCATCCCGGCGTCGCACTGCAGCTGCCGGTCCACCCGCTCGAACAGCAACCGGTTCATCGTCAGGAAGGCCCGCCAGGCGCGCTGCTCGTCGACATCGAGCCAGCGAAAAGTGTCGTTCACGTCACCTCCCCGGAATAGCTGAGCGCTCAATTCGTTGTAGCCATCGTCAGCGCAGTAGATGAACTCTCAATTAGGAGCTTCCCGATGACTGCCACACTGTCCGACATCCCCGGCTACGTTGCCGGAGCCTGGGACATCGATCCAGTTCACTCCGATGTCTCCTTCACAGCGCGACACATGATGGTGAGCAAGGTACGCGGCCAGTTCAGGACTTTCAGCGGTGAAATCGTCACCGGGGCCAGGTTTGAGGACTCCGCGGTCACCGCGACGATCCAGCTGGACTCGCTGGACACCAACAACGACGGCCGCGACGGCGACATCCGCGGCGAGCGCTTCCTCGACGTGGCCAGCTACCCGACCATGACCTACCAGTCGACCGGCGTGCGTCGCGACAGCGACTCTTACGTCATCGACGGTGACCTGACGCTGCACGGTGTGACCAAGTCCGTGCCCTTGGCGCTGGAGCTCAACGGCTTCGGGCCGGACCCCTACGGCGGTTTCCGCGCGGGCTACACCGCGATCGCGACGATCAACCGCAACGACTTCGGCATCGACACCAAGCTGCCGATGGACGGTGGCGGCGTCGTGGTCGGCGAGAAGATCCAGGTGACCCTCGAGATCGAGGCTGTCCTGCGACAGGACTGACCGGCTGACGCCCGAGTGCGTTCTTGCCTCCGACGGCTACAGGTACTGGCCGGTGTTGGACGCGGTGTCGATGGCCCGGCCGGACTCGGCGTTCTTGCCGGTGACCAGCGTGCGGATGTAGACGATCCGCTCGCCCTTCTTGCCCGAGATGCGCGCCCAGTCGTCCGGGTTGGTCGTGTTGGGCAGGTCCTCGTTCTCGGCGAACTCGTCGACGATCGCCTCGAGCAGGTGCTGGACGCTCAGGCCGGTCTGCCCGGTGTCGAGCACGGACTTGATCGCCGCCTTCTTGCCGCGGTCGACGATGTTCTGGATCATCGCGCCGGAGTTGAAGTCCTTGAAGTACAGGACCTCCTTGTCACCGTTGGCGTAGGTGACCTCCAGGAAGCGGTTCTCCTCGGTCTCGGCGTACATCCGCTCGACGACACGCTGGATCATGGCGTCGATGCACGCGCGGCGGTTGCCTGCGAAGACCGACATGTCGTCGGCGTGCAACGGCAGTGTCGGCGTCAGGTACTTGGAGAAGATGTCCTTGGCCGCCTCGGCGTCCGGCCGCTCGATCTTGATCTTCACGTCGAGCCGGCCGGGGCGCAGGATGGCCGGGTCGATCATGTCCTCCCGGTTGGACGCGCCGATCACGATGACGTTCTCGAGCCCCTCCACGCCGTCGATCTCGCTGAGCAGCTGCGGGACGATCGTGGTCTCGACATCGGAGGACACGCCCGACCCGCGGGTCCGGAAGATCGAGTCCATCTCGTCGAAGAACACGATCACCGGGGTGCCTTCGGACGCCTTCTCGCGTGCCCGCTGGAAGATCAGGCGGATGTGCCGCTCGGTCTCACCGACGAACTTGTTCAGCAGCTCAGGGCCCTTGATGTTGAGGAAGTACGACTTGGCCTCACGGTCGTCGTCGCCGCGGGCCGCCGCGACCTGCTTGGCCAGCGAGTTGGCCACCGCCTTGGCGATCAGCGTCTTGCCGCAGCCGGGCGGACCGTAGAGCAGCACGCCCTTCGGCGGGCGCAGCTCGTACTCGCGGAACAGCCCCGCGTGCAGGAACGGCATCTCCACCGCGTCGCGGATCTGCTCGATCTGCCGGCTCAGCCCGCCGATGTCGGTGTATGCGACGTCGGGCACCTCCTCCAGCACGAGATCCTCCACCTCGGCCTTGGGCACCCGCTCGTAGGCGTAGCCGGCCTTGGTGTCCACCAGCAGCGAGTCGCCAGGCTTGAGCTGGACGATGTCCGGGTTCTCCGGCCGGGCGATCAGCGGGTCGGCCAGCCAGACCACCCGCTCCTCGTCGGTGTGGCCGACGACCAGCGCCCGGCCGCCGACGGTTTCCGAGCCGATGGTGTCCAGCAGCACCTCGCGCAGCGAGCACACCTCGCCGATCCGCTCGTAGGCGCCGGCCTCGACGACGGTCAGCGCCTCGTTCAGCCGGACCGTCTGCCCGCGGGAGAGCTCCTTGCCGTCCACTGCCGGGGACACCGCGACGCGCATCCGCCGGCCGGCGGTGAACACGTCAACGGTGTCGTCGCCATGCACGGACAGGAACACGCCGTAGCCGCTGGGTGGCTGGGCCAGCCGGTCGACCTCTTCGCGCAGGGCGACGAGCTGGCCGCGAGCCTCCTTGAGCGTCTCGGTGAGCTTCTCGTTACGTGCGTTGAGCTGAGCCAGCCTGCTGGCCGACTCGGCGAGACGCTGTTCGAGAATGCGCGCGTGCCTCGGCGACTCGGTCAGCTTGCGGCGCAGCAGCGAGACCTCGTCCTCGAGAAATCGGATCTGCGCCTGCAGCTCTGCGGCACTCAAATCTCGCCCGTCATCGGACCGCCTGCCGGGACCGTCGTACTGGCTCACGGCACCCTCCCTCCGTGTTCCGTTTCCATACGGTACCCGCCAAAGAGCCCCGCGGCGGGGCGGCAGATCGGTGATCCGGCACTCAGCCACCTGACGGCGCGTCCCGATACGCCCCCGAAGTCACCCACCGTCACGCGCTGGTGGGCCGTCGCTGCGGGCGCGGCGGGCTCACCCCCGGCGCCAGCCGCCGGGTCGTCACCAGGAACCCGGTGTGCCCGATCATCCGGTGCTCCGGACGTACCGCGAGACCCACCACGTGCCAGGCCCGCACCATCGACTCCCAGGCCTGCGGTTCGGTCCAACACTGCTGCTCACGCAGGCTTTCGGTGAGCCGGGACAGCTGCGTGGTGGTCGCGACGTAGCCGACCAGCACCCCGCCGGGCTCCAGGGCGGCGGCGACCGGCTCGAGTACCTCCCAGGGTGCCAGCATGTCCAGCACGACCCGGTCGACCTCGCCGGCGTGCGCAGACACGTTGCCGATGTGCAAGGTCCAGTTGGTTGGCTTCTCGCCGAAGAACCGCGTCACGTTGCGTAGTGCATGTTCGGCGTGGTCCTCGCGCAGCTCGTAGCTCGTCACCGAACCCTGCGGGCCCACCGCACGCAGCAGCGTGCACGTCAACGCACCGGAACCGGCGCCGGCCTCCAGCACCCTGGCGCCGGGGAACATGTCGCCCCACACGACGATCTGGGCGGCGTCCTTGGGGTAGATCACCTGCGCGCCGCGCGGCATCGACAGCATGTAGTCGGCCAGCAACGGCCGCAGGGCCAGGTAGGGCGTGCCGGCCGCGGACGTCACCACGCTGCCCTCCGGCTCCCCGATCAGGGCGTCGTGGGCCAGACCGCCGCGATGGGTGTGGTACTGGCCGCCCGGTTCGAGCGTGAGGGTGTAGCGCCGGCCCTTGGGGTCGGTGAGCTGCACGCGATCGCCTGGGCGGAAGGGTCCGGACATGATGGGCGACCGTAGCGGCAGCGACTGCCGAGCCTCAGTCGACGTCGACCAGCTTCCAGTCGCCGTCGATCTTGCGCAGGCTGTTGGTGATGTTCTGGCGCTAGCCGTCCTGCTCGGCGCTCCAGGTGATCGTCGCGTCCTCGCCGGTGACCTTGATGTCCTCGATCTGCGAGGAGCTGACGATCTTGTCGGCGGCCGTGTCGGCGGCGGGCGTCGCGTAGATCTTCTGCAGGGCCTCGTCGCAGGTGTTGACCGGGATGTTGCGGGCGCGGACGTTGTCCAGCAGCGCCTTGTTTGTCTCCGGGGCGTTGTAGGAGCACGCCTTGGCGAAGTCCCTGGCGAGCAACGCCTGGTAGTAGTCCGTGAAGACCTTCTCGACCGCCGCGGCGTCCGGTCCGCTCGCCGAGCTGCTGCTGGTGGGCTGGCTGGTGGTGGCCGTGCCC
>JACDBJ010000488.1 GCA_013695005.1 Pseudonocardiales bacterium | reverse complement strand
GGCCAGTCCGGCTGGCACCGCCGCTGTCCCGCCGGCCTACCCAGGTAGAGCCCGAAGTTGGGCGCGGGCCCGCCGGGCTGGGGCTCGCGCCGGCCGCGGCCGCGGACCCGGGTGCCGTCGGGCAGGGTGATCGCTGCCACCAACGGCTCGGCCATCCGCTCAGCCTGCCGCAGCACCTGACCTCAGCGCCGCCCGCACCGATCGTCTTAGCGTTGGGTGGCCGAGCTGGTGCTCATCGGCTCGAAGCGGCGAACTGACCCCGACAGCCACTAGAGTCCCGCGGATGGCGGAAATGAGCATGAACCGCGTGATCCACGGCGCCGTCCGCCGCGACCTCGGCCGCTTCGACAGCGCCCTCGCGGCCTTCCCGGAGGGCGACGCAAAGCGAGCCGCCCAGCTCGGAGCGGCATGGCGCTTCTTCTACGAGCAGCTGACCCGCCACCACTCCGACGAGCACGCGATCGCATGGCCGCCGCTGCAGGAAGTCGGCGTCGACCCGGAGCTGCTCGCGAAGTTCGACGCCGAACATGACCTGACGGCGGCAGCCCTCGCGAGCACCAACGACGCCATGAAGGCGTTGGAGCGGGCACCGACAGCTGACTCGGTTGCCGCGGCCGCCTCGGCCGTCACCACCTTGCGGACCGTCACCAACCAGCACCTGGACCACGAAGAGGCCGAGCTTGAGCCTGTCTACGCCGAGAAGAAGGACACCCCGGAGATCAAGGCGATGGGCCGCGAGTTCGGCAAGGTGAGCCCGAAGGTCGGCGGCAACTTCTTCGCATGGATCCAGAACGGCGCGAACGACGACGAGCAGGCGGCGCTGCGGGCCAGTGTGCCGGGGCCGGTGCTGGCGATCATCGGCGGCGTGTTCGGCCGCGACTACCGCCGCCGGATCGCACCGGTGTGGCGAACGGGAGCCTGACCATCCTGCTCGACTAGACGCTCGTCGCGCGCAGCTCGACCTCGAGTACGTCGTCGAGCAACGGGACGGTGCTGCTCCACGCCGCGCGCAGCAATGGCGCCAGCGCATGGATCTCTGCCGCGCTGGTCTCGGCAGGAGGAGTGCAGGCCCAGATCTCGCCGAGCCGCTCCAGCACCGCCGCCTCGCCGACACTGTCCAGCAGGAGCCGGACGGTGAGCGGCAGCAGCCCGGCGAGCTGCCCTCGACGGGAGGCCAACGCGATGTCACGCCACACCCGGTGACCCGGATCAGCTGACAGCGACTCGGCGAGCTCCCCGGTGACGGGGTGTCCGAGCGTGAGGCCACCGAGGCTCTGCTCCCACCGTTGGACGTCATCCAGGCCGGAACGAGCAGCGCGATCGGGACTGAACCCGGGTTCGCCGACGATCGACGCCAGCGCGCCGAGGTGCTCGACGATGTCGTCGTGGGTGAGCATGCCCGGACCGACACGATCAGGGGAGACCTCGAAGACCACTGCCCGCAGGTTCGGCAACGTCGGTACGACCGCGGCGAGCAGGTCGAGCACCGGTTGGTCGGTCGGCCCGGAGTGTGCGTCCAGGTAGTACCCATCGCGCCGGTAGCCGGCCGCGACGTGGATCTCCCAGACTCGTTCCAGCGCGAGCTCGCCGATGACCTCCCGCGCCGGCTGGCGCCCGTTCTGCTCGTTGCACCACAGGTTGTGCAGGTCGAGCAGGATCCCGCAGTCGGCCGCCTCCGCGACCGCCCGGAAGTAGCTCCCGTCGGACAGCTCGCCGGCCCGAGGCTTCAGGTAGTTCACCCCGGTCTCGAAGGCCACCGGTACCCCGACGCCACACCGGAGGTAGCCGATGTTGGCGGCTGCGACGTCGACGGCGGCGTCGGTCTGCGGTGGTGCGAGCAGCACTCCGGTGAAGGCCGGGTCACCGCCGTCGGGGATGCGCAGGATGCTGAGGTGCTCGCTGATCCACGGGCACTCGAGCTCCGCCACCAGGGCGGCCAGCAGATCGACCTGCGCCCGCGGAGGTGCAACCGTGCCGCCGACCGGGGCGCTGACGCTGTGCACCAGGATCGGCAGGCCGAGCTCCCGGGCCACCGTCACCGGCCCGGATCGAAGCACCGAGTCGACACCTCGGTCGGGCCGCCAGCTGACCTGTGGCTCGATCTCGACCCACTGCAGCTCGTCCCGGCCCGCGGTGACGGCGGCCTCGAGGCCGGGCAGGCAGATCAGCCCGACCCGGCCCATCAGTCGACGATCTCGCCTGCGTCGTTGATCTGGAAGTCGGGCTGCATCTTGCTGGCGCCCAGAACGTCCCAGCGGATGTCGATGTCGGAGCAGCAGGCCGCCATCCCCATCCGGTCCAGGACCGACTGCTGGACCCTGACGAAGGCCTCGTAGTCGAAGGCGACCTCGTGCGGAATCGCGACGCGGACGGACTTGCCTGCCCATTGATCGTGAATGCTGGCCATCACACATCTCCTCGTGAAGGGGCTTGTCGCCCCAGCCTGATCGGCGGCACCCGGCCGCACATCAGGGCAAGCACTGAGGAGGCGGATCAAGGAGGGTGGCTACGTGATCGAGCTGGTCGAGGGCGACCTCACCGCGCAGCGGGTGGACGTCGTCGTGAACGCCGCGAACTCCTCGCTGCTCGGCGGCGGTGGGGTGGACGGCGCCATCCACCGCAAGGGCGGCCCAGAGATCCTTGCCGAGTGTCGTGACCTTCGCGCCAGCCGGTACGGCGGGGGGCTGCGCGTGGGTCAAGCGGTGGCGACCACCGCCGGCCGGCTGCCGGCGCGGTGGGTGGTGCACACGGTCGGCCCGGTGTTCTCGGCGAGCGAGGACCGCTCCGAGCTGCTCGCCGACTGCCACCGCAACGCGCTGCGCGTCGCCGCCGAGCTGGGAGCGCGGTCGGTCGCGTTCCCGGCGATCTCCACCGGCGTCTACCGCTGGCCGATGGAGTCGGCCGCCGAGATCGCACTCGGCACCGTTGCGAGCGTCCTGGCGGAGCAGCCGTTCGACATCGTGCGCTTCGTCCTGCACGGCAAACAGGCGTTCGACGTGTTCAGCGCGGAGGCAGCGCGGCGCGGCCTGATCGCCTCCTGAGCCCTCACATCCGACGGCGACGGATGCTCTCGCGGATCCCGCGCCGTTCGATGATCGCGACGATCACCACGACGACCACGATGGCCACGAGGACCCATAACCACCAGGCCATGGCCACTCCCTCCGACATCGGCGACCGCCGCCGTATGCACAGTTGCCGACACCCACGGTTTGTGAGGATCATGAAGATACCGCGGTAGGGAGGCGATCGGGATGACGGTGACGGAGCAGGAACGCGACGAGCTCACAGCCAAGCGCGAAGAGATCCGCGCGAAGTGCATGGCGCCGATGGGGCAGCGCCCGGCGAGCTCGGCACGCGGGATCCATCACACGGCGTTGATCTCCTCGGACGTCCAGCGAACCGTGGACTTCTACCAGGACGTGCTGGGTTTCCCCCTGATCGAGATCTTCGAGAACCGCGACCTGCCCGGGTCGACCCACTTCTTCTTCGACCTGGGCAACGGCAACACGCTGGCGTTCTTCGACCTGCCCGGCGTGGACCCCGGTGAGTACGCCGAGGTGCTCGGCGGCCTACACCACCTGGCCATCTCGATCGCCCACGACAACTGGCTCGCGGCCCGCAGGCGGTTGGAGGATGCGGGGGTGGACTACATGCTGGAGAGCGGTACGTCGATCTACTTCCGTGACCCCGACGGCGCGCGCGTCGAGCTGATCGCCGACCCGCTCGGCGAGATGTACGGCCTCAAGCTCTGGTAACGGGGAGCTACTTCCACGACGGCAGCCAGAGCTCGGCTTGGTAGTGCGCGGCCGAGATCGAGTCGCCGTTGAGGATCGGCCACAGCCAGGCGAAGTTGGCGATCACCGCGCCGACGTAGAGCGCGACCACCAGCAGCCCGGTCTTGCGTCGCTCCACACCGGCGCGAGCCCGGCCGAGGATCTCGCCGAGCACGAGCGTGGTTCCGATGACCAGGAACGGTGCCACCGGCGTCATGTAGAAGAAGTACATCTGCCGGTCGATGTTGACGAACCACGGCAGGAAGCCAGCGCCGTAGCCGACGAGCACGGCCGCGTAGCGCCAGTCGAAGCTGGTCACCGTCCGCCACAGCGACCACGCGCCGACGAACAGCGCGGGCAGCCACAGCGCCGGCGTGCCCACCAGCATCACCGTGCTGTAGCACTCGGTCGCGCCGCACGGCGGCGCCGCGGAGCCGGAGTTGAGGTGGTAGACCATCGGCCGCAACCCCATCGGCCAGGTCCACGGCTTGGACTCCCACGGGTGCGGCTTGTCGCCTGGGGTGAGCAGGTGGGAGTGGAAGTCCAGCACGTGGGAGCTGTAGAGCCACAACGAGCGCAGCGACTCCGGCAGGAACGACGGCCCTCCGACACCGGCCGCGGTCGCGGCGTGCCGGTCGATGGCCGTCTCGCTGCCGAACCAGGCCCACCACGAGCTGAGGTAGACCAGCAGCGGGATCGCGGCCATCGCCCAGACCACCGGCCCGACGTCGCGGACCAGCGTCCCGACCCACGGCTTCTGCACGCCCGCCGCGCGCCGCGCGGTGACGTCCCACAGCAGGCACAGCGCGGCGAACGCGAGCACCCAGTAGATCCCCGACCACTTCACCGCGCACGCGAGGCCCAGCATCACCCCGGCGGCGAAGCGCCACCAGCGCACGCCGAGCCGGGGTCCGAACGGCGACTCGCCGACCCGCCCGTCGGCCACCACCCGCGCCATCCGCGCCCGCACGTCGTCGCGATCGACGACCAACGCGGTGAACGCGCCGAGTACGAACAGCGCCAGGAAGATGTCGAGCATCCCGATCCGGGACTGGACGTGGCTGACCCCGTCGCAGATCAGCAGCACGCCGGCGATCCCGCCGAGCAGCGTCGAGCGGGTCATCCGGCGGGTGGCTCGCACGATCAGCAGTACGCACAGCGTGCCGGCGACCGCAGCCGAGACGCGCCAGCCGAGACCGTCGTAGCCGAACAGGCCCTCGCCGATCGCAATGAGCTGCTTGCCCAGCGGCGGGTGCACGACAAGCTCGTAGCCGGGGTTGTCCTCCACCCCGCCGTTGCGCAGCATCTGCCACGCCTGCGGCGCGTAGTGCTTCTCGTCGAAGACCGGGGTGCCCTTGTCGGTGGGGTAGCCGAGGTTCCAGAACCGCACGATCACGGCCAGCAACGTGACGCTGGCCGTGACCACCCAGCCGCGCAGCCGGTCGGTGGGTGGCGGCGGGCCGAGGCGGTCCACCACGGCCGCCGGCTCCGGTGGGGGCTGCACCGGCGGACCGGCGGTCAGTGCGCCGCTGTCGGC
>JACDBJ010000464.1 GCA_013695005.1 Pseudonocardiales bacterium | reverse complement strand
GCCGAAAGTTTCCAAGATCGAGACCGGGAAGACCATGCCGACGGTGGCCGATGTGCGGGCCTTCGCCGAGGCCGCCGGTGCAGCCCGCGAGGAGCTGGCCAACCTGCTCGAACGGTTTGAGGAGCTTGCCACCCAGGTCACCGGCTGGCGGGTGTTGCTTCGCAGCGGGATCGTCGGTAGCCAGCAGCGGGTGGCGGTGCAGGACGAGCGCACGACGATGTTGCGGCAGCTGGCATCGACCGCCGGCGTGCCCGGCCTGCTACAGACCGCGGAGTACGCGCGGTCAGTGTTGAGCGACGGGCCTGACCCGACTGCAGACGTTGCGGCCGGTGTGGCTGCCCGGCTGGACCGCCAGAAGATCATCTACACCCCGGGCAAGGAGTTCCGGTTCGCACTGCTGGAGGACCGCCAACTCGTAGCGGACCCACAGGTCATGGCGGTGCAGATGGACCGGATCAGCCAGCTGTCGACGCTGTCCAACGTGCACATCGGCGTGGTGCCACAGGATCGCCGGCTGCCGCTCGCGCCGCTGCACGGCTTCCGGATGTACGACGGCGAGCTGGTGACGATCGAGCTGGAGACCGGCGTGGTCGAGGTGCAGAGCCCGGTCGACGTCGCCTACTACCGGCGGATGTTCGACGCGCTGGACGAGGTCGCCGACCACGGCGACGACGCCCGGCGGTTGCTAGCAAGGCTCGCCGCGCACTATCGCGAGTTGGCGTCCTAGCATTCACTGCTGCTAGTAGCCGTGCTCCAGGAGAGGTCCGCCGTGCCCAGTCTCAGCCCCGCAGTGACCGCTGCCGTCGCCGCCGTGTCCGAGGACGACTTCGTCCGGCGCCAGGAAGGCACCCAGAGCACCGCCGCGGCCGTGACGGCTCGGTTGATCGACATGCTGGACGTCCAGATGGGCATGCGGGTCCTGGAGGTCGGGACCGGCTCGGGCTACTCCACCGCGCTGCTCGCCGAGCTGGTCGGGCCGAGCGGGCACGTGACCTCGGTGGACGTCGACGCCGAGCACGTGGACCGGGTCGCCGGCCTGCTCGCCAGGCAGGGCGCGTCGCACGCCACGCTGACCTGCGGCGACGTACTCGCCGGGGCGCCAGACCAAGCACCGTTCGACCGGATCATCGCTTGGGCCACCGCCACCCACCTGCCGGCGGCATGGGTGGAGCAGTCCAACCCTGGTGCCCTGATCCTCGCCCCGGTGGCGCTCACCTCGCTCGCGAAGGTCGGCGGCGGCCTGCTGGCCGTGGTCGGCGAGGACGGCCAGCCGTCGGGCCGCAGCCTGTTCCCCGTGCGGTACGTGGAGATGCCGGGTGTGGCGGCGGTCGGCATCGACGCGTCACGCAAGGACGACGAGGGCCAGGCGTGGTGGCTGTCCAGCGAACGGCTGCGCGCCGACGGTGGTGCGCAGAGCGGCGAGGAGCTGCTCGAGCTGATGATCCGCGACGGGCGGCAGGTGGCCGGGCCGCTCGTGCAGCGGGAGTCCGTGGTCGGCCTGACCGGCTGGCTGATGGCCACCCGGCCGGCTGGGCTCACCACCGCCGCGCTCGGCGACACCCGCTGGCGGATCGGGATCACGACCGCGGACGGCGCGGCGCTGATGAGCACCTTCGACGGCACCGACACTGCCATCGCGGGCGACGACGCTCCGGCGTTTGCCCTGGCCGAGGTCGTGCAGGCGTGGCGCGACGCCGGCAAGCCAGGGTTGGGGGCGCTGGAGCCCGTGCTGTCGTCCACCGAGGGTGGTTGGACGGTCCGCGCCGAGCTACGCCCGACTGTGGCACCGGCGGCGGACGCCGAGGAGAACGGCGCCGTCGACGCCCACGCCGGCCACCAGCACTGAGCACATCGCGCAGGAGCGTCGGCGATATATACTGTCGTAACCGTCGGATATACGACGCGAAGGGGGCGACGTGACGAAGCGTCTGGTGGACGTCGACGACGAGCTCCTGCGCGCTGCGCAGCAAGCCGTCGGCGAAACGACGATCAAGGCCACTGTTCACAGGGCGCTCGAGCTGGTGGTCGCACAGCGCGATGGTCGCGAGGCTGAGCTCCGTGAGCAGTGGCAGACGCTGGGCACCGCGTTGGCAGATCTGCAGGACGACACGGTCATGCAGCGCGCCTGGTCCTGATGCCGGCCACCCGCTGGCTCATCGACACCTCGGCCCTACGCCCCCACGTCGAAGCCTTCGCCGAGGTGCTCATACCGCGGATCACGGCTGGTCTCGTCAGCGTCTGCCTTGTCACCGAACTCGAGGTGGGGTACGCGGCCCGGTCGACGTCCGACCTCACTCGGATCAGCCGCGACGTGCTCGAACAGCTGAACCGGGTGATCACGCCCGTCGCCGCAGAGGCGCGAGCCCGCGCGGTACAGGTTGAGCTGATCGCACGCGGCCAACATCGGGCCGTCGCAATCCCGGATCTGATCGTCGCTGCGGTGGCCGAGGTCGAAGGTCTCACCGTGCTGCACTACGACGGTGACTTCGATCTGATCGCCGGCATCACCGGTCAACCCACCGAGTGGGTCGTTGCGGCCGGCAGTGTGTGACCGTCAGTCGGCGGCGGCGAGCACGGCGCGGGTGGTGAGCACTCTGGCCAGGTGCTCGCGGTAGTCCGCCGCCGCGTCTGCGTCGGACGGGGCGGCCGTGCCCTCGGTGGCGGGTGCGGCGGCCTCCTGGAT